>JAURKN010000100.1 GCA_030831725.1 Ferruginibacter sp. | reverse complement strand
TCACAGCCATTATTACCGCAGAATTGGGGATTAATTCTTTAACCCGTTTGGGTATTGAGGAAAATATGGCGGATTGTGTAATAGAATTGAACAATAGGGTTTCCGGACAAATAGGAGTGAGAAGACTGAGAATAGTCAAATACAGAGGTTCATTACATGCCAATAACGAGTATCCGTTCACGATAGACAACAATGGCATGACCATATTTCCGATCATCAGTCAGGGAATGGACCAGCCAAGCAGTAAGGAGCGGATGCTTACCGGAATTGAAACACTTGATGAAATGTTGGAACATAAAGGATTTTTTTCAGGGAGCAGTATTCTTGTTTCTGGAACTGCAGGAACAGGTAAAACAAGCATCTCTTCCTCATTCGCACAGCAGTTATGCAGCCTCAAACAAAAATGTCTTTTTTGCGCTTTTGAAGAAACGCCGAATCAAGTGATACGTAACATGGAATCAGTAGGAATAAATCTGAGAAAAAGCATAAATGAAGGGTTTCTTTCCTTCTATTACGCAAGGCCTACCATTCAGAATCTGGAACTTCATTTTTTGGCGATCAAAGAACAGCTGGATAAATGGAAACCGGTTGCGGTCATTCTGGACCCAATCACCAATTTGATGACAGAGGGACCAAACAGTGAAATTCGGGGTATGCTTACCCGTTTTGTTGATGAGCTGAAATCGAGGCAAATCACCGTGATGTTTACCGCAGCAATAACTGTTGGTTCCATTGCGCAAAATCCAAGTGACGAGGGGATTTCTTCGATGGTGGATACCTGGATCATGTTGCAGGACAATCTATATGAGAATGAGCGAATCAAATCGATGTTTGTCATGAAGTCGAGGGGAATGAATCACTCTAAAAAAGAGATGCAGATGCATTTGGAACACACTGGTATTTCATTTGCGCCATCTTCGGTGATGGCTAATACATGATTAATCCGCTTTTTTTAAACTTTAAAAAATGGAAAAGAATTATGATGATGAGATGGACTTCATCTTGTACGAATTGGTAAAGGAATACGAGCAAATTAACAAGGGCGTCAGTTTTTTTTCTGAGGATGTTCCAGTTTCTACCCGAGATAAGGTTTCACAAAAGGTCATTTCCAAATTCAACCTCAAGGAATGGGAGTTGAATTTATTGTACTACACGCTATTGATTGATGAGTATCTTAAAAGCATCGACCCTTTGGTTATTTCCCTTGAGGGATTGGTATTTATAAACAATGGGGGATATGTTCAAAAAAAAGTATCCATGCAGCGGGAAGCACAAAAATTGGAAACGATACAGAAAGACCTGAACAAATATTCATTCGGTTTGATGTTATTTACAGCGATTGTAGCATTGGGCACCTTGATTTCCGCATGGTATTTTGCGATTGAGATCTACAAATATTATTTTGAATAGATTGAAGTATGATAAAAGCAAAACCCGCCGAAGCGGGTTAGTAGTGGAGCTGGCGGGAATCGAACCCGCGTCCAAACATATTCATCAAAAGCTTTCTACATGTTTATTTCCGTATTGATTGTCGGGATTTCAGCGGAACGGAACGAACCTGAAAAATCCGTAGAAGGATGGTCTTAAGCTTGCGTCACTTCGTTCACAAGCAGCAACCTGCATTTGTTTTGAGTCGGCGGCGGAGCTTGGTGGCAGGTCAACCCGCTCGGCGGCCCGAATGGATGCTAATCTATCGATTAAGCAGCCATGGCATACGAAGTATTGCCATTTGAGGTTTGAATATTCAGATTAACGTGCTAATTATCCAACGCACGACATGCTTACACTCTCAAAGACCTATGCTGTCAAAACCGGTCAGCCCCGGTCTGCAAAGGTAGATGCTATATTTCTGTTTTCCATCTTTCACATGTGAAAGTTTATGTAATAAAAAAAGGACCCCGGTTAAGGAGTCCTTTTCAAAAAATAAAAAATCATTATTGAATCACAACAGAAACTGTTTTTTCCAGTTTTCCATTTCTGATGATTTTTACGAAATAGGTACCCTTGGCCAAACCAGTGGTGTTGATGGATTTGATTTGAGAACCCTCTTGGTATACCTGCTCATTGCGAAGTTTCATTTTGCCGGTATTGTCCATCAGCGTTATGCCAACTTTTTCGTTTTCTACAGTTTCAAAACGAACGCTGATTTTATCATGTGCAGGATTAGGGAAAATGGATGTTGTAGAGGTTTCATCATCCAAGATCGATCCACCTTTGTGAGTGCCGCATCCTGAACGTTGTTTCTTCACGCTTAAGCTAGAAGCGGAGCAACTTTGACCGAAGCAGTTTTTAGCACGAACAGATAGCGTTCCTGATGTAAAGACAGCACTTCCAGAAACGGTTATGGTTCTTGTACCCTGTCCGGAAACAATTGAAAGTCCTGTTCCGCTTACGCTCCAAACGTATTCTGTAGCATCAGCAACTGCAGACGCAGTGTAAGTGTATGTACCTGGAGTACAGATGCGGGTTGGTCCAAAAATGCATGATGGGGTTGCTGGCAAACTGGTGATTACACCAACATTTAAAGAGGCTGCTGTCCCTGATCCACAATCGTTGTTCGCAGAAACCCTGATGGTTCCGTTGCAGAAACTTGAGTTTACACTTACTGTGATGGAGTTGGTGGTAGATGAGCCAGTCAGTCCTGTTGGGAGTGTCCAGCTATAAGAAGTTGCGCCTGCAACAGGATTAACGGTATATACGAATCCGGTTTGGTTTCTGCACACTTTCACAGGACCGGAAATGGTTCCACTGCCTGGAGGATTCAAGATTGTCAGGTTCAATGTAACTGTAGAATCGCAACCTGCGGCATTTGTTCCTGTGTAGGTGTAAGTTCCGCTGGTTGTGTAGATATTTCCGTTCCATTCGTATTGGTTGCAAATAGTGGTTGTTTCACTGGAGCTGCTTGGCTCGTTTCTTGTAAATTCAATGGTCAAAATGCTATCGCAACCGATTGAGCTTACCAATGTTTGAGTGTAAGTACCAGAGGCGCTGTATGTAGTACCATTGATGTTGATGTCGCCACATGCTGTTTGAACCAGCGTTTCTGTTGCAAATCCTGAAAGGACGAATGCTGAATCTGAAACCGTATTTGCATTGAATGCAGTTGCGGTTACGATGTTGTCATATTCTCCAGGAGGGGCATCGACTGTAGCTGTTACAACCAAAGTAACAGACTGTCCAGCTGTAAGTGAATCTAAGGATAGGGAAACAGTTTGACCATCAATAGTGGCGTCTGCAGGAGAAACGATTTGAATATCTGAGTAGCCATTGGGGTAAACATCGCTTATTACTACATTGTTGGCTACATAGTTGAAGCTGCCACCGGTGTTGCTAACGGTTGTGGTGAAAGTAACTGATTGGCCTGCGCAAACAGCATCATCGGATGTGGTTTTTAAGATTGAAAGTTCTGTACCGCAAATGGTGTTTACTACGGCAGCGAGGTTAGATGCCAGCTGATCGAAGGGCGGTGTGCTGAAATCGGCATTCAGAACGGTGTTTAGTCCACCGAATCTATCAGGACCAGAAATAGCAATAATATTATCTTCATCGATACCGGGTCCAACACCTACAACAAACATATGTTTACCTTGAGATTTTACAATGTTTGCTCTTGTAACTGCTGCATCGAGTGCGTCAGGAAAAGTTGCTGAACCACCAATAAATATTGGTTCGCCATTTGGTCCATTGTATGCAGTCGGATATCCGTCTGTAAAAAAGAAAACGAGATCAGCATCAAAGGCCTGTACATCCTCCAAGGCATCATCCCAATTGGTGGCGTCAAAAGGGTTATAAGACTGACCATTATATCCTGCGCCCAAATAATCATTTAGTCGGCTTAGAAAAGTGTTATTGACCTCTGTGAGACCCAGTTCGATCACTCTTGATTGTCTGCTGAATTCAACAATTCTGAGTTGAGCACCTGAATTCAGGAGGGCATTACCTAAAGCTCTAACACCTGTTTTAACGAGTTCCGTAGAATTGCTGACGGCGATTGATCCTGATTCGTCAAGTACGAAAGTGATTTTCAGATCTCGACACAATTTGGAACTTGGAATGTCTGGATTGGGTGCGGAAGCCACAAAACCGGAGAGAGCAGTTGCGTAACTGCCTCGTGCGGGAATCACATCACCATAGCCATAGATTTGGGCTTTTGATGATTGGGAAAGAAAAATGAGGGCCAAAAGGCAGAAAGAAAACAACTGTTGTTTCAATAATCGGACAACAGCGCTCAAATGAGACGTTTTTTGTTTCATGATAAAGGTGTTTTTTAATTGAGGGTAAACTTATATGAAAAAAGAATATAATCTTGATGCAAGATGTGGAAATTATCGAAATGTGGAAAAGTATTGAACTGTCAAACCCCAAACCCCCTAAATCCAAAATTCTAAATTCTAAATTCTAAATTCTAAATCCTAAATCTTGAATCCTAAATCTTGAATCCTAAATCTTGAATCCTAAATCTTGAATCCTAAATCTTGAATCCTAAATCTTT
>JAURKN010000099.1 GCA_030831725.1 Ferruginibacter sp. | reverse complement strand
TCAACACAGAAATGAACGCGATAAAAATGATGGATGGTTTCATAAAAAAATAAAGGCAATACCTTACGGGATATTGCCTGAAGAATCAGTTTAAACTTAGGGTTACCACATATTCGTTGTCTTTAATGGTAGTTCCATAAACACCACCTTTGGCATAGCGGACTTTACCACTTGGATATTGGAACGACATGCTGTTCTCCTCTATTTCAAAACTGCTGAAATTTACTTTTTCAAACCCTTTTTGATTTTTGATCTCAAGCGGAATGTGAAGCTCTGCAGCATTTTCTTTTGTCACACACCACATTTTCACATTGCTTGCCGAAACGCCGGACCTTCCAAAACAACTGGTGCAGGTTATTCCCCAGCTGATTCTAATGCAAATGCCAAAACCTTCCGTACAGTTGGTTCTTGGTTTGTGAAAATTCATGGCATCTAGATTAATATATGCCATAGGACACATTCCGAGGGGACAATCTACCGGACTTTCCAGCGTGGTTGTTGGTGTTTTGCTTTGTTGCGAAAAAGCATGCTGTGAAAAAAACAGTGTCATGATCAAGAGTATTTTATTCATGATATACAATTTTATGCCTACTCTGAAATTCGGTTTTCGGCTTACCCGATCAATGGCCGTTGAAACACAAAATTGAATCCATCAATAGAATCAGCCATAAAAAAACACCTAATAAAGTTGAGTTAAAAGGAAGTTTATTTACACAGCATAATAGTTGTAAAACACACAGAAAAAAGGAGTAAAAAACAAAACAAAAGTGTTTGATTGCCTTTCTTCGTTTTTACGAGACGCAAGAAATTTGAATTCCAATACGTCTATAAAGATGTATTTGAAGATTCAAAAATTAAAACACACAACATCATGAAACAAAAACAAAACGTAGGAGGGTATGAGCGTTTAAAAATCGGTTCGCATATCCGCAAGTGGCGAAACATCAAGGAAGTGAAACAAAAAGACCTTGCTTCCGCCTTACGAATCTCCGAGGCTGCGATAAGCAATATCGAGAATGACCAAACCGATGTTTCTTTGAGTCAACTTGAAGACATTTCGATCGCTTTGGAACTCGAACTCAATGAGCTGTTCATAGACCCTCAAGAAGTGATGGAGAAAAGAATTAAAAACACGATACCGGAAAGCCAACAGAAAATCATGCTGGAGCCGGAGTGGTTCTATACCCTTATTGGCAACTTGCAAAAAAAAGACGAACACATCAAAGAGGTTATTGATCGTTTTCTGTTGAATTTGGATCATCACAAGACAACATCGGGTCCAAAACATTAAGTCCTTGAAAATTGACCAAGCTTTGGTTAATTTTGAATTCAAATGACCAGGAACAGCTGCCATGTAATCTCATTCTTTTTTCTTGTTTTTGTATTGATGTCTTGTTCAGTCTTGAAAAAGACCTACACGCCTCTTAAAAAGTATGATTCGACCTCGTTGAAAAAAGACTATGATGTTTTCAGAATTATCATAGAGCGTAAACATCCCTCTTTGTATTGGTATGTTTCAAAATCACATATGGATAGCATATTTGACACCTACAGAAACAATATAACAGATAGTCTTACAGATCAGGAATTTTTATGGCATATTTTGTCACCAGTGGCACACGAAGTGAGATGTGGACATACCACTGTGAGAAAAAGTAAAATCAGGGAGCGTTGGGAAAAAAAGGCTAAGCTGAGTATGTTTCCCCTTTCACTAAAACTTTGGAATGATACACTCGCAGTAGTTAGATCCTTATCCAATTCAGACACCCTGTTTAAAAGAGGGTTTATCATAAAAAGTATAGATGGCGTTCCGGATTCGGAGATGATCAGAACCATGAAGCAATCGCTTTCCTTGGATGGTTATGCTGAAAATGTGAATACGGTTCGAATCAGCAATAACTTTCCTTTGCTGCATCGATATATTTTCGGACTGAGAAAGAAATATCAAGTAGAGTATTTGGATTTGAATGGGGAAAGAAAAACCGATTCTGTGGCCTGTTATGATCCAATGAAAAAAGACAGTGTATCAAAAAAGAGATTAAAAACACAAAAGACACAAGTTGCCAAAAGCAAGGGACGTAATGAAAAACACCGGAAATTCAGTGTGGACTCCACCGGCACATATGCTATACTATCGGTGAATACATTTTCAAATGGACAGTTAAGAAGTTTTTTCAGAAAATCTTTCAAAGAGATTGAGGAAAGAAAGATCGAGCATGTGGTGATAGATATTCGGAGCAATGGGGGAGGTAAAGTGAGTCTTTCAACACTTCTAACGAAATATGTAAGTAGGGTTCCTTTTAAAGTGGCTGATTCTGTTTATTCCACGTCGAGAACCTTAAGGCCTTTTTGGAGACATACACAACATGCCATTCTAAATGAAGCTTTTTTTTATATGCTTTCTTATAGGAAAAAAGGTATGCGTCATCATATATCCCGACTGGAAAACAAAACCTATAAACCCAAGGAGAAACACCATTATTCCGGCAATCTCTATATCCTGACCCATGGTCCCACTTTTTCTGCATCTACCTTGTTTTGCAATGTTTTGAAGGGACAAGAAAAGGTCAAATTAATTGGCGAAGAAAGTGGAGGTGGATGGTATGGAAACAGCGGTATCATCATTCCGGATTTTATTTTGCCCAATACAAAGTTGAGATTAAGAATGCCTTTGTTCCGGGTGGTGCAATCCAAACACTCGCCTGATCGATTTGGAAAGGGTGTTCCACCGGATGTACAAGTTGGCTATAGCATGGATGCTTTGCTTAAAGGCAGGGACTTAAAGATGGAAAAAGTGATTGAATTGATCAAGACGACGAACAAATGATACCTTCTTGGCATAATTCAACAGTCATGTTTTCTTTGAAAAAGAGAAGTCCGTATGGGCAAAACCCACAGTGTCTTGCAATAAGATTCCCTATTGTCCAAAAGGTGATTTGTAATGATGTAACATCATTTCATCTATGGCTTTCTCGCTATACAGACTGCGTCATATGCAACAGGAATGGGTCTGCGTAGTTTTTTCAATCCTGGAAAAAGAGACAATAATTTGTAGTATGAGAAGATGACCTTGTATTTCGACTTTTGTAAATCAGCCAATGTATCAACACCCACTCCAGGTAAAGTTGGAACGTGTGAAGGAATCAGATTTTTTTCGAGGGACTCAAAAGTGTTTAAAATGATCTCCAATCCTTTATCTTCCAGCAAGGCTTTCATTCCTTCTGGATAGATTCTCCAGCAATCCACTACCTCGGGTGCCACATGATAGGGCCAGCTTACAGGTAAGATGGTAATGATGAGACCGCCAGGTTTTGTGATTCTTTTCAATTCGTCCATCC
>JAURKN010000098.1 GCA_030831725.1 Ferruginibacter sp. | reverse complement strand
TGCAGAAGATGGGCGTTCAAACACCCTACCCCGGCAGATTTTTTCAGAACCATGGAGGATGCCAGTGCAGAAGATCTGGATTGGTTCTGGAGAGGATGGTTTTACAACACAGACCCTGTTGACATAGCCATAGATACCGTGAAATGGTCTATCGCAGATACAGCTTCAATCTCAAACAACAAGCCGGAAAGAACAATCAAACAGTCTGTAGGTAAACCCCTTTTGAATACTTACGATGATATTTCAAAAATCAGAAATCGCGAGGATAAATCCATTGTTTTCGCCACCGACGCAGATACCAGTTTGAGGGATTTTTACTGGCGTTATGCCAGAGGATTGGCAAAGTTGGATACTTCATCTTACGATGTGGTTGTTCCGGGCTCATCAACAGAAGGTTTTAGCAAAATGGAAATGGACAGCATCGCAGGAGATATTGGACTTTACGAAATCACATTCAGCAACAAAGGCGGTTTGGTTATGCCGATCATTCTGGAATGGACTTACGCCGACGGAAGCAAGGAGGTGAATCGAATCGGAGCGAACGTTTGGAGAAAAAACGAACAGAAAGTGGTCAAAACATTTTTGAGGAACAAGAAAGTTGTTTCCATAAAACTCGACCCTTTCAGAGAAACCGCCGATATCGACGAGAAAAATAACAGCTGGCCTGCCAATGAAACACCGAGTCGATTCCAGCTCTTCAAACAGAAAAACGAAAGACCCAATAACAGAAGAAATCCTGCAGGTGGAAAAAATCCAATGCAAAGAGAAATCAAAGAATAAAAAAAACGATTTTTCTTTAAGGAATCTGTGTAAAATAGGTCTTCACCTACTCACTGTAGAATGCGGAGAGTGATGCTACATAGGTCTCCGTCCATCCAGTTGATATATCTTCATAGTCCTCATCGGGAATGTTGGAGTGCCTTACTTCCATGGAAGTTCTGGTTTTATCCGCATGAAGGTTAATAGTGACAATAGACGCCGGCTCTTGGTCTCCAAAATACCATTCCTGCACAATCTGCTTGCCGGGAATGAACGATATGTTTTTTCCGCATATGCTATCGTCCCAGAGTGAAAACTCTGTTTCAGGCTCTTCAGACATGATTGCAGGGGAACCCGTCCACAATTGTAAAGTGGCGGCATTGGTCAATGCCTTATACACCAATTCGGGTTCAGCGTTGATCATGTAGTATTTTTTGAAATCTTTCACGTATGATTCTGTTTAAGTGTGGAATGAAAATGTAATTTTAAGCATTATTTACGAATGCCAATTCAAATCATTGAAGCAAATGAGAATAACTTTTTTTTCTTTTTTCATGATGGTCACCCCTTTTTGGGGATTGCAAGCGCAATACAAGGAATTCAAGCTGAATGCCAAAGGAGACACCATCAACGCGATTAACCAAAATGACGAAAAAGTTGGAAAATGGGTGACAGAAATGCCAGATTTGAGGGGCGAACATGGTTATGTGGAAGAAGGTGTCTATAAAAAAGGAGTAAAAGACGGTTATTGGAGAAAATATTCCACCATGGGCGATTTGATTGCCGTTGAGCATTACATTATGGGAGGAAAAGACGGTTTGCAGCAGTATTACACCTTTCTTGGCGAGCTGGAACATGAGGAAAACTGGAGAGGATACAATCCTGAGGACCCCTATGACACCATACCTGTTTATGGAACCGGTAGCGGCGAAATCATAGATTTTAAAATTGTGAAAGTGGAACCTTATGCGGTGAAGCACGGAGAATGGAGATACTACGAAGCGGGCCGAGTTATTCGTTCCGAGCAATGGAACAACAACAATCCGGTAAACCCCAACGCCCCAAAACCAACCGGCATCCCACGTTATGAAAGACCAAAAGAAGCTGTAAAAACGCCCGAAATGCTTGAATGGGAAAGGAAAAACAAAAAGAGGAAAATCACTGACGGTAGAACCAGCATGTGATAATTAGAGATTTGAAATTAAGATTAGAAATTAGAAATCTGTTACACGATATTTATTTTATCTCCATCTTCAACAGACTCTCATTTTCAAGAAAAGCCTCTAGCTCGTCTCCTACCACACATTCCCCTACACCGGCAGGTGTACCCGTAAAAATGAGATCACCGATGTTAAGAGAAAAATATTGAGAGATATTGGAAACAATCCTATCAATGTTGAAAATCATATTTCCAGAATTGCCTTGTTGAACCTTCTCTCCATTTTTAAGCAATGAGAAATTGATATTTTTCTTATTCAAAGTCGGGGTGATATCAATAATCTTACCAACAGCAGCTGAATTATCAAATGCTTTCGCTTTCTCCCATGGAAGACCTTTTTTCTTGCACTCGTCCTGAATATCTCTTGCCGTAAAATCGATGCCCACGGTTATCCCATTATAATAGTTGGAGGCATGTCTCTCTTGTATGTATTTCCCATTTTTAGATACACGAATCACCAATTCACATTCGTAATGTAACTCGTTGGTAAATTCAGGATAGTAAAAGGGAGTGTGTGCCTGGAGTAAGGCACTTTTGGGCTTCATGAAAATGACGGGTTCATCGGGAATCTCGTTACCCAACTCTTGGGCATGCTCCGCATAGTTTCTGCCGATGCAAATGATTTTCATTCCTAGGTTTATCTTGGGTTAAAGATTATTCTCTGCGCTAAAATAGCAAAAAATGATTTGGGATGTCAAAATTAGGGTATTAATTGTCTGGCAACACTCTTTTTTGATTGAAAAGGGTCATGGTTTGTTCTAAACCGATGGTGGAAATGCTCTCGATGGCTTCAACAGACCTTTCAATTTTCAGTTTGACCAATGGTATTTCATCCGCCTTCCATTTACCCAAAACGAAATCAACCTGTTTCCCTTTGGGAAATTGATTCCCTATGCCGAATCTTAATTTGGGATAAGCGTCTGTGCCAAGAACCTGTTGAATATCCCTGAGTCCATTATGCCCGGCATGGGTTCCGGCCTTTCTGATTCTTATGGTATCCAGGGGTAGGGCCAGGTCATCTACAATGGTTAATGTTTGTTCAATCGGAACTTTGGTTTGGTCGAGCCAATATTTGAAGGCTTTTCCACTCAGGTTCATGTATGTTGTTGGACAAACACATACAAAAATTCTCCCCTTCCATTTGACTTCCGCGACAAAGGCAAGTCTGTCTTGTTTGAATTGACCTCCGTGTTTGTTTGCAAAGGCGAAAACAACATCAAATCCGATATTGTGTCGCGTATTCGCATACTCATCACCGATATTGCCCAAACCGACTATAAGAAATTTTGTCATTTTACATTTGTATTCACTCACATACGATCAAGAATGGCTTGAAGCTCAGCCTCTGTTCTAACCAACACATCCCTCACCTTGCTTCCCTGACTCGCACCTACAATGCCTGCCGCTTCTAGCTGATCCATCAAACGACCAGCCCTATTGTATCCTAGTTTCATTCTACGTTGCAACAAAGAGGTGCTTCCGCTTTGCATGCTTACAATGATTCTAGCGGCATCTTCAAATAGGGAGTCTTTATCATTAATATCAAAGTCTCTACCATCAGCATCTTTTTCATCAATGAACTCAGGCAACATGAATGCCTGCGGATATCCCCGCTGCTCGCCGATGAAATTAACGATACGATCCACTTCGGGCGTGTCTACGAATGCGCATTGCAATCTCACCACCTCACCATTGTAATTTACAAGCATATCTCCCCTTCCGATCAGTTGCTCAGCTCCTCCGGCATCAAGGATGGTTCTACCATCAATTTTGCTACTGGTTTTAAATGCGATTCTCGCAGGGAAATTGGCTTTGATCGTACCGGTTATGATGTTTACGGAAGGACGTTGTGTGGCAATGATCAGATGTATCCCAACGGCTCTGGCAAGCTGTGCCAAACGAGCGATTGGCATCTCAACTTCTTTGCCAGCCGTCATGATCAAATCGGCAAACTCATCCACCACAAGTACGATGAATGGCAGGAACTGATGCCCTTTTTCAGGATTCAATTTTCTTTCAGCAAACTTTTCATTGTACTCTCTGATATTCCTACATCCGGCTTCCTTGAGCAAATCATACCTGTTATCCATTTCAATGCAAAGCGCATTTAGCGTATGAACCACTTTTTTAGTATCGGTAATGATCGCATCTTCCTCTCCTGGAAGTTTGGCAAGAAAGTGCTTTTCAATCGTCTTATAAATACTGAGCTCCACTTTCTTCGGGTCAACCAGCACGAATTTAAGTTGGGATGGATGTTTGCTATACAATAGTGAAACAAGTATTGCATTGAGACCCACTGATTTACCTTGTCCTGTTGCACCGGCCATGAGTAAGTGTGGCATGTTCGCTAAATCGACAATGAAATTGTCATCGTCAATCTTCTTTCCGATCGCAATAGGTAGAGCGTAATTTGTTTTGGTAAACTTGTCAGAAGCCAACAGGGTTTTCATGCTGACAATGGTCGGTTTCGCATTGGGAACTTCGATACCAATCGTACCTTTCCCGGGTATTGGAGCGATGATACGTATTCCCAAGGCAGCCAAGCTTAACGCGATGTCGTCTTCCAGGTTTTTGATCTTGGATATACGTACTCCGGCTGCAGGAATGATCTCATATAAAGTTACGGTTGGTCCTACGGTAGCGCTGATTTTTTGAATGCTGATGTCGTAATTTTTCAGCGTGGCAAGAATCTGATTCTTGTTGTTCTCCAATTCTGCAGGATCCTTGACGATTTTCTCACTTCCATGATTCTCTAACAAATCCAGTGTTGGAAATTTATAGTCCCTCAAATCCAAGATGGGATCATATAATTTTGATACTGGTTTTTCCTCTGTTTTTTCTTTTTGAGTATTCGCAGCTTCTGTCTCATTCTTGATTTCAAGCTCGATGTGCTCCGGATTCGCAATCACTGTTTCTGTTTCAGTGATTTCCATTGGTTCAACCAAATTGGGTTCATTCTCAGCATCCTCTTCTTTTTCATTCCACACAAGGTCAGTTTGTTTTTCAACTGATGTATCAATGAATAGTTTCGCTTTTTCCTGCGTCTGTTCATTTGCGTCTTGCACCGGTTCTTCTTTTATCAAACCTTGTTCTTTTTTGATTTCATTGGCATCCGGCAAAGGTTTTGTTTCCGCAGTCAATTTGCTGAAAGAGGGATTGAATCTCCAAATCACATAACCTAGGAAGGCGATAAAAATGAAGCCGATGGTACCAATTGCACCAATGGTGTTGTAAAGCCATGCTTTGCATAGATCTCCCACAGCTCCTCCCCATGGAAAAGACTGACTGGAAAAAGCAACCGATGCTGTGATGCTGATAAGCGGCAATCCGACCAGGAGATACTTGATATTTCTCCAGATAGAAAAAACTTTTTTATTAAAAAGCAAATTGATGCCTAGAACGAAGAACAATGAGCAGAAAAGATAGGATGCAATACCAAATCCACGGTACATAAAAAAATGAGACGTGTACGCACCAAAAGTGCCCATGAGGTTGGCGACATTGGTTTCTGTCCCCCAAAACATTTTTGAACCCTCGGAGAGCAGTTTATCCTGGTCCTGATCCCAAGTGAACAAATAAGATGTGAAAGCGACAAAAAATAAAAGGGAGAAAAGGAGAAAAACAGTTCCCAAAATCTTTTGTGTTCTCTCATCACGAATCAGTTGTTTGAAATTGATTTTTTCGTGCTGATCGTTCTGGAGGACTGCGTTGTCCTCGGATGATTTCTTTTTTTCTTTCTTGGCCATTATCACAAAGATATTGAATGAAATACAGATTCGACAAGGGAATAAGGTAACCCGATCAGACTTTTTTCCGGAAAGAGAGAAAGAGTGAAATCCAGCCCAAAATAAACATCAATCCACCGAATGGTGTTATGGCCCCTAGGTATGAATGTGATGAGCCAAGCAATGCCAATGCATACAAGGATCCGGAGAAAACAATAATACCCGATACAAAGAAACGGCAGCTCCATACGGCGAAAGGATTTTGATTTTCTCTATGTAACAGAGCTGTCAAGATTAGAGCGATGGTATGATAAAACTGATATTTCGTTGCTGTTTCGAAAATAGAAAGGGAATGCTCATCTAACCTTTGCTTTAAAGCATGTGCAGCAAAAGCACCCAATGCCACCGCCACGGCTCCGGAAATTGCTCCAATTTTTACGAATTGATTTTTCATTTGCAATGCTGCTGTTTTTTGATTTTTTATTTTGATTATTATGTGATTCTTGAACTTCAAATCTTACTAGGATCCATTTAGGAACTCATGAGTTTGTTTTTTATTACTCCTGGATGCAGTTCGGATTGAAGCAAAGTAAACTTCGCTTGAGCATACCATTTTTTTCTTTCGATATAGAGCTGATTTATTTTCTTTTCCAAAGCCAAACCAGACAGACCATCTGTCAGAGGCCTGGAGGCATTGTCCGTTTCGAGATGTTTGAGAATGGTTTTTAATTCCGGATTGAGAAATATGGTAATGCCATGCTGATTCATCAGATCCATGTTTTTACCGAAGCAAGGCGTACCTCCCCCACAGGCTAAAACATAATTATCCCTTTCTATGATGTATGTTAGCAAATCATGTTCCCATTGTCTGAACACCGATTCCCCATCTTCAGAAAATATGGCCGGGATGGATTTACCATGCTGTTTTTCAATCTCATGGTCCAGATCGATAAAATCAAGTCCAAGTTCATTTGCCCATACCCTCCCCCAGTGAGATTTACCCGCTCCAGGTAGTCCGATCAGAAAGATTCGCATACCCAAAAATACATGAAGTTCAAATATCTAAACTTTCAGTGTCAAGACGGAGAAATCATTATCTTTGCGAAAATTTTTTACCATGAATTTACACGAATACCAAGCCAAGGAGTTGCTAAAAAAATATAATGTGCCCGTTCAAGAAGGCATAGCATGTGG
Source organism: Ferruginibacter sp. (assembly GCA_030831725.1). Lineage (GTDB taxonomy): Bacteria > Bacteroidota > Bacteroidia > Chitinophagales > Chitinophagaceae > Ferruginibacter. The sequence continues at coordinate 4,335 of JAURKN010000098.1, read as the reverse complement.
CAATGTAAATGAAGCCGAAGAAGCTTATCGCCAGATTCATACACAATTCGGCAGCAAATTCGCGGTTGTGAAAGCACAGATCCACGCCGGAGGCCGTGGTAAAGGAACGATTCAAGGCAAAGACCAAAGAGGGGTTGCAGTTGGTAAAAGCATGGAAGATGTGGTAAAAATCGCAGGTAACATTTTAGGAGGGACATTGGTTACCATTCAAACAGGACCAGAAGGGAAATTGGTGAACAAGGTCTTGGTGGCTCAGGATGTATACTACGAAGGCCCAAATCCAGTAAAAGAGTTTTACCTATCTATTCTCATGGACAGATCGACTTGCATGAATGTGATCATGTACAGTACTGAAGGAGGTATGAATATTGAAGATGTGGCTCATGACACCCCTGAGAAAATCTTTAAAGAATACGTTCATCCCGGTGGAAAATTACAAGGATTTCAAGCCAGAAAAATCGCTTTCAATCTCGGATTGAGTGGCGAAGCTTTTAAGAACTGCGTGAAGTTTGTCACCAATTTGTACAACGCCTATTCCGAATTGGATTGTGGCATGTTGGAAATCAACCCGCTCTTCAAAACAAGTGATGATAAGATAATTGCTGTTGATTGCAAAATGAATATTGATGACAATGCGCTGATGCGTCATCCTGATCTTGCTGCTCTTCGTGACATATCCGAAGAAGATCCTACAGAAGTTGAAGCAGGCAAGTATAATCTGAACTTTGTAAAATTGGATGGTAACGTGGGTTGTATGGTAAATGGAGCCGGATTGGCCATGGCCACTATGGACATGATCAAATTGAGCGGTGGTGAACCAGCTAATTTCCTTGACGTAGGTGGAACCGCAAATGCACAGACTGTCGAAGCAGGATTCAGAATCATCATGAAAGATCCGAAGGTCAAAGCCATCCTGATCAATATTTTTGGAGGTATCGTACGTTGTGATCGTGTCGCACAAGGTGTGATTGATGCATACAAAAGCATCGGAAACATCGAGATTCCGATCATCGTTAGATTACAAGGTACCAATGCCGATGTAGCCAAGAAATTGATTGATGAAAGCGGACTTAAAGTGGATAGTGCCATTTTGCTGAGTGAGGCTGCTGCTCTGGTGAATAAAGCTGTTGCGTAATCATACAATAACATAATCTTGCTTTTCTGATAGCCCTTTTCGGGGCTATCTTTGTTTTATGATTATCCGTAATGCTGTTGATTCAGATTTGATATCCATCGTCGATATTTACAACCAGTCTATTCCAGGCAGAACATCAACTGCGGATTTACTTCCTGTTAGTGTGGAGCAAAAAATAGACTGGTTCCATTCCCACAATGAGAAAAGACCGATTAAAGTAGCGGAAAAAGATGGAAAAATCATCGGCTGGCTAAGTATACGGGATTTTTATGGCCGGCCTGCCTATTCAGGAACAGTTGAAATCAGCATTTACGTAAGTTATCAAGAGCACAATAAAGGAGTTGGCAATGCTATGCTGAATCACATCATTCAAATCGCTCCCGAACTGGAAATTCACAGTTTGGTTGGTTTTATATTCGCCCATAATCTGCCAAGTATTTCCTTATTTAAAAAATATGGATTTGAAGAATGGGGTCTTCTCCCGGAAATTGCGATTTTGGTTGATGAAAAAGCAAGCTTGATGATTTTAGGAAAAAAAATCAATCAGATCATGTAAAATCACAAGAAATCACCTTTTTCTTCGGTAATCGGATTGAGATGAAGATGTGGTTGCTTTGGGGGTTGCAGGCTTGGGTTTTTGTTTTCCTGAATCCAGTGGTTTTCTATCTGTATTCTCAATTTCATCACCCATGAAATCATCAGCAGATCCATTGTTTTCATCTATATTCAAACTGTCTCCGCTCTTTACGATATTTTCAAAATTAGACTCTGCATAAATAGGATCATTTTTCATTTCTGCCGGTTGCTCGAATTGCAAAACTTCGCCATACGGCAATCTTTTATCCCGGTATACCTGACTCATAAACGAACCCCAATTCGGACCGGCCATCTCTGCTCCACCGCTATTGTTTGAATAAATAGGGATAAACGGATCTTCGCAACCAACCCATGTTCCAGCAAGCAATTCAGGGGTATATCCGATAAACCAACCATCCGTGTTGCCATTTGTAGTTCCAGTTTTCCCTCCTATCTCAGCTGGGATATTGTATGCATTCAATCTTCGTGCTGTTCCAAATTTTATTACCCCTTGCATCATTTTTACCATGGTATACGTTTCTGATTCACTGATCAGTTCTTTACTTTGAGACAAAGGAAATTCATAAATCAAGTTACCATCTTTATCTTCAATGCGAGTAACATATACCGGTGGAGTGTTGTATCCCTTATTGGGAAACATAGTGTAAGCTTGTAACATCTGAAGCATGGGAATCTCTGCCGCTCCCAGAGCTATGGATGGATAAGGTGGTAGCTTGGCCGTGATGCCGCATTGCTTTCCAAAATCAACCATACGCTTAACACCTACCGTAGCAATCAAACGCCAAGCTGCGCCATTCAGGGAATTTGCCAGGCAATAAGCCATTGAACCTCCTTTGGAACTGATTGTTTTTCCGGAAAGGGTTAGCGGCCCTCCTGGAATGTATGTGTCCGGACCATAACCTGCATCCGTAACAGCCAATGTGTAAAGTAAAGGTTTGATGGTTGAACCCACTTGCCTGCTCGCTGTAACGTGATCGTACTTGAACCATTTGTAATTTATTCCACCGACCCATGCTTTCACTTCACCGGTTCTTGGATCCATGGCGGTGAATGAAGTTTGTAAAATTTGTTTGTGATATTTGATGGAATCGTAAGGCGTCATGAAGGTATCTTTCTCGTGATTCTTATCACCTGACCAAGAGAATATTTTCATTTTAACAGGCACATGGAATGTCTTTACAATATCCGCTGAATCAATACCCTCTTCCTGCATTGTTTTCCAACGCTCCGTATATTTCATAGCCGCACGAATAATATTGTCTCGTCCTTTCCAAAGCTTATCCCCTTTTAGCTTGAGCGAATAATTCAATTTTTTCTGAATATCGGGCATATGTGCCTCCACCGCATTCTCCGCATATGCTTGCATCCTCGAATCTATCGTGGTGTATATCTTCAAGCCATCTCTATACAAATTATAAGGCTCGTCGGTTTTGGGATTGACATTCGACTTGCACCAGTCTCTCAGTAATCCAGCCAGCACAGATCTGAAATAAGGTGCTATACCAACATTTTCATCGATTTTCTTGTAGTTGGTAATTAATGGCTTCGACTTTAATCGTTCAGCCTCTTCTGCGGTGATGAAATGATGTTTCGTCACACACATCTGATTGATGACTACATCCCTCCTAATCCTTGAAGATTTTGGATGTCTTATTGGTTCGTAGATAAATCCTTTCAACATACCAATCAAAACAGCGGCTTCTTCTATTTTAAGATTTTTCGGTTCTTTTTGAAAATAAGTTCTGGATGCGTTCCTGATACCATACACATTGCCCCAAGGTGCTCGGTTAAGGTATAACGTTATTATTTCTTCTTTGGTGAAATTCTTTTCTAATTTCACCGCGACAATCCATTCTTTAATTTTTTCTGTAGCACGACTTAACTTGTTTCCACCTCCCTGACCGAGAATCATTTTTGCGAGCTGTTGTGTGAGTGTGGAACCGCCTCCTTGTGTTCCCGCCGTAAAAATTACCCTTCCAAGGGCTTGGACATCAATTCCGGAATGCTCATAAAAACGCTCATCCTCCGTAGCAATCAATGCATTGACCACATTGGGCGAGATCTCATTATATTTTACTTCGGAACGATTTTCAGAATAATATTTTCCCATAAGCTTACCATCCGCACTATATATCTCACTGGCAAGATCCGCTTCGGGATTTTCCAATTGTTGGACTGATGGCATTTTTCCAAATAAACCGAAATTGGCCAACAAAAAAATCAACAAGACAAAGGCTATTCCGGAGCCAAAAATGATCCATAATATACGAACTGATTTCTTCATCGTTGTGTTGATCTGCTTTGGTGTGAATTAAAATTTTGCCGGGTATTGTTCGTTCAATAATTTCTTATATCCTTCCAACTGTTTGTTTCGCTTCAACAAATCAAGATTGGATTGGGTGATGATGATAAAGGAATAAGATTTTGCAGGCAGCCATGACAATTGAGATGGTGCTGCTTTCTTTATCTTCTCGTGGAATACAACCGCATCTTCAGCACTTTCGAATGTGGAGAAAACCAACAAGTTGTTTTTGATATCAAGTGTATCTTTTGTTATGACTACTGAAGGTGCAATTGATGCAACATACCTCCTCAGCGCATTT
>JAURKN010000097.1 GCA_030831725.1 Ferruginibacter sp. | reverse complement strand
TTTGCAAACAATAGCATTGTAGCACCTGTTTATTATTTCATAAGTGGTAAAAAAGAGATACTTTCTGTTCATTAAATTGTTTTCGAAATAGTATTCATGTACATGATTGATTCTTTGAATAAAACAAACGGGTAAATCGCTAATTTTCTGTTTGGATAATTGACCTTCCACAATTCTTGAATAATTGGATAAGCAGGTATTGATAAAAAAAAGTTTGTGCTTTAAAATAATCCTAAAAAAACAAGCAAGGTCCTCATTCGTTTTCATGTGCGCTGGAAACATTCCCGCATCTATAAACACTTCCTTTTCAATAACCATGGATGAGGTGTGCATATATAAATATGGGTTTTCAAACACCTCAGGATTGAAAACAGTCCCTATTTTTTTTCTAACATCTATTCTTTCTGTTACTTTTTTTTCATCTATAATTCTGCCTCCTGTTGATATAACATGACAGGAATTGTTTTTATTAATAACCTTTATGATTTCCTCGATGAAATTGGGTTCCCAATTATCGTCTGCATCTAAAAATGCTATAAATGAATATTTAGCTGCTGATACTCCTTTGTTTCTCGCAGCACTGGCGCCTTTGTTCTCTTGCGTGATGATATTTAATCTATCATCTTTTTTGATTTTTTTTACTTTTTCAAGAGAATCATCTTTCGATCCATCATCAACAACAATAACCTCAAAATCCTGACATGTTTGATTGAAGACAGAGTCAAGGGTTTTTTCTATTGTTGCTGATTTATTGTACAGCGGAATAATTACGGAAATCATTTTTCTGATATTAGCTTTATTTCCTCATCAGGCCTTTTAAGGGTAAACAGCCACCATAAATTCATCCTTAATCCTAATTGATATATGAGAATCGGAATGATGATGCCCGTACCTAAAACCATGATGCTTAAAATTGTGGGGTTGCTGATATGCATTAATTTCATAAAAATCTGTCTGCTTGCCGACATTACTATGATTTGCATACAATATATGTGAACGGAGTTATATCCCACAACTCGTAAGAATTTCATGCTGTTTCTCTTTTTTAGTGAAAATGAAACGGCAAGAGACAATGCGCATCCAACGAGGGCGACCAGCAGAAAAAACAATGGCATCTGATTCTCGACAAAATAATTGTTGCCTTCTTTCATATTTATTTCTGTGAAGAAATATTGAATCGTTAAAAATGAAAGGATAAGGGGTATGATCAATTTTTTTGAAGAAAATAATATTGCTGTTTTTTCCTGCATGATCCAGTGTGAAATGGCGTCGCCAATAGCGAAAAATAAATAATATTTTAGAAAATCATTGATGAAGCCTAATTTCAAATCATAACTGAATGCGTAATGGTTGTCGATGGCACAAAGAATGTAAAACATCGACCCAATGAAGAGCTGGGCTTTATAATCTATTTTAAGGAATACTTTTAAAGCGGCATAAATCACGCCAACCAGAAACAAAGCGTGTAAGTACCAGAATTGCCCTGTGCTTCTCGGATTCGTGAAAAGTTCTAGATAAGTATGCCAACCAACTTCACCTTTTGAGTTGGTGTAATTTGAAAAAACAAGTTGCAGGCTGATTTGAATAAAACCCCAAACAACCATCGGATAAAGTATGGTTTTGATTCGGTTGGATAGGTAAGGGGATATGCCTTTTACAGAGATGCTTCCGGAAATGAAAATGCCTGATGCGATAAAAAACAAAGGCATTCTGAAGCCAAAGAAAAAAACATTGAAATACTCAAGCCAGGGATGAGACGAGAGGTCTAGTCCTGCATTTTGAAGACTTTCGAAGCAGTGGCGATATGTTACAAGTATGATGCTTATCCCGCGGTCATAATCTATCCATCCATGCCTTTTATCACTTAGGATAAATTGAGTATTGAGAAATTTCATAAAGGAATTTTAGGTCAATATGCCTTTTTGTCTCCCATGAGAATCGTATAGACGGTCAAAAACATGATTTTTATATCTAGCCAGATATTCCAGTTTTCGAGATACCAAAGGTCATTTTGAACACGCATTTTGATTTGTTTGGGCTCGGTTATTTCTCCTCTGAATCCATTGACCTGTGCCCATCCTGTTATACCGGGTTTTAGAAAATGACGAATCATATACTGATCCACAACTTGGGAATAGTCATCGGTATGTTTCACCATATGTGGTCTTGGTCCTACGAGACTCATTTCTCCTTTCAGCACGTTGATGAATTGGGGAAACTCATCTAGACTTGTTTTTCGTAAGATTTTACCTATCCTGGTCACACGGCTGTCGTTCTTGGTAGCTTGTTTCGCATCGGCATCTTTGTTCATTTTCATGCTTCTGAATTTCAGACACATGAAAGGCTGGTTGTTTTTTCCGGTCCTGGCTTGCTTGAAAAAAATCGGGCCTCTGGATTCGAGCAAAATCAATAATCCGATCAATGGTATCAACCAAGACAATACAAAAATTACAACAAGTAAAGAGATGATGACATCTAAAATGCGTTTTTTAAATCGATTACCGACATCCTGTAGTGGTTCGCTTCTCAACGATAAAACAGGCATGTCTCTCACGTAATCCACAACAACTGGCTTGCTGAAGAAGTAAGAGAGATTTGGGACGACTTTGAATCTGATGCATTCGTTTTCTGCCTGCGTCATTAATTCATAAATGAAACTATTTTGCTCAGGTGTTATTGTTGAATAAATTTCCTGCACATCCATATCTCTGGCAACAGTAACAACATGTTTGACGTCAGTAATAACTGGGTAACGGGTTAGTTCTTTGACATTTTTTTCATCTTCCACAAATCCTACCAAATGGGTGTTGATTGACTCCTGCTCGAAATATTCTGCCAATTTTAGAGAGGTTTCATTATATCCAAGTATGATTACCTTGTTGATGAGAA
>JAURKN010000008.1 GCA_030831725.1 Ferruginibacter sp. | reverse complement strand
TCAATACGCTGTTCATATTTCTTACAGCTTCAGCACTTTTATTCATGGCCTGCATTTCTTCTTCATTAAGCTTGAAGTCGACAATTTTTTCCCATCCGTTTTTGCCCACAATTACTGGAACACCGAGGCAAATGTCATTCATGCCATATTCGCCTTCCAAAGACACGCAGCAAGCCATCATTCTTTTTTCATCTCTAACGATAGATTCTACGACGGCGGCACCTGCTGCTCCTGGCGCATACCATGCCGAAGTTCCGAGCAGACCGGTTAGTGTCGCACCTCCGACCATGGTATCGGCTGCTACTTTTTTCAAAGTGTCTGCATCAAGGTATTCAGAAACTGGTGTGCCAAGATAAGTGGCTAAACGAGTTAGCGGAATCATGGTTGTGTCTCCGTGACCGCCGACAACAGTCGCTTGCAGATCATTCGGAGAACAATGCATCGCCTGACTCAAAAAGTAACGGAATCTAGCACTATCTAACATGCCGCCCATTCCAATGATTCTGTTCTTTGGCAACCCGCTAGATTTCAATGCCAGATATGTCATGGTATCCATAGGGTTACTGATCACCACTATGATGGCATCAGGAGAATGTTTCAATATGTTTTCGGTAACATTTTTAACTATTCCGGCATTGATTCCGATCAATTCCTCACGTGTCATTCCTGGCTTACGTGGAATACCGGATGTGATGACAGCCACTTTGGAACCGGCTGTTTTGCTGTAATCATTGGTACTTCCGGTTATTTTGGTGTCAAACCCTTCTATTTGTGCAGTTTGCATGAGATCCATCGCCTTGCCTTCTGCAAAGCCCTCTTTGATGTCGAGGATAACTAATTCATCACAAATGGATTTACGGGCGATGTTGTCGGCACAGGTGGCTCCTACAGCTCCGGCACCTACTACGGTTACTTTCATGTTATTAGGTTTGAGTGGATGAAGTGATTTTTATCGCCGCAAAGGTATGTCTAAGCTTGTCTCAGGGGATAGGATTTTACAGAAAAATTTGAATTTTATTTTGCATCAATCAATTCCTTTATGGGAATCTCGCTGGAAAAACTTTTCAAGAATTTACCCTTGCTGCTGTAAACATAAGCTGATGGGAACATCCTGATGTCGAAATGGCTCACAAAAAAATATTTTGGGTCGTAGCCCATCGTTAAAAATGAACACTGGCTCATTTTGTAATCGTCATAAAAACGCTTGATTTTGGAGAATTCAAAAGACGACATCATTACAATTTGGGTGTTCTCAAACAAAGAAATGCTATCCATCAATTTTTTGGCAAAAACCATACAATGACCACAATCGGGACCATAATAGATGAAAATGGTTTTCATATCGTTTTTGAGGTCTTTTTCCGTAAACACGGTTGAATCCGGAATAGAATACAGTGTGAATTTGGGCAATATGGCTGTTTTGCTTTCCACAACGGGAGGTTTCGGTGCCGGCTTTTTTCCTTTTTTCTTTTGGGCGAAGGATGAGAACGCCAAAAACAGGCACACCATCATTGAAAAAATCGACTTCATATTTATTTTCTTTTATGATGGCAAAGTTAATTCATTCCTGAGTTTTATATCGTTTTTAGGAAGATGCCGCCATTGATGAACCTTGAATAATGCTAGGAAATGATATTATTCATGGTCCATACTTTCATTTATTTTTCAGGTTATAGCATGTTTTACTACATTTGCGGATAATTGAAAATCTGTTAATACAATTTTATGGCAACTACTGCAGACATGCGTTCAGGACTAATCCTGAAAATCGACAACAGTCTTTACTCCGTTATTGAGTTCGGTCAAAATAAAACCGCTCGTGCGGCTGCTAAAGTTTGGGCCAAACTAAAAGGAGTGGACAACTCAAGAACCATTGAAGTAACCTGGAACAGTGGCGAAACCATATTCCCGGTTCGTGTGGAAAAAAAACCATACCAATACCTGTATAAAGACGACACAGGATACAGTTTCATGGATAACGAGACTTTTGAGCAAATCACCGTAGCTGAATCAATGATTGATGCGCCAGGATTTCTCAAAGACGGACAAGAAGTTTCGGTGCTTATCAACGGAGAAACCGAACTTCCAATGGCTGTTGAACTTCCTGATAAAATCGTTTTGCTGGTAACCTACAGCGAGCCTGGCATGAAGGGAGATACGGCTACAAGAACCTTAAAACCTGCTACCGTAGAAACAGGAGCAACGGTTAACGTTCCTTTGTTTGTGAATGAAGGAGAGCTGATTCGCATCAATACCAAAACAGGCGAATACGTAGAAAGAGTGAAGGAATAAAAAATGACGAAACACATTGCAAAGAAGGACCGAAATTCGGTCCTTCTTATTTTTATCTACTTTGTCGTTTTTCGAGCGATTTTTGATAAAAAACCGACATTTTTGACCTTTTTTAAGCATTTTTCATCAAAAAACAGAGAATTTTCGTCATCTCTGCTTATTGTTTTCCTATCTTAGCGTCTCAATTTTCTGATTTCATTTCTTCATATTTAAAGCATAAACATGGACATCAAACAAATCCAGGAATTGGTCAAATTAATCAACAAGACGACCATTGGGGAAATCACCATTGAAGAAGATGGTAAAAAAATCACGATCAAACAAAAAAATGATCCTGTTCAGCAAATCGTAACCTCCGCGGCTCCTGCTCCGGTATATTCTTCTGCACCTGCCTCCGCACCCGCACCTGCGCCGGCAAGTCCTGCGGCTCCGGCAACTCCAGCAGCTGCTGACAACAACTACATCACCATAAAAAGTCCGATGATCGGAACATTCTACAGGCAAGCTGGTCCTGGCAAACCCACTTTCATCAATGTCGGCGACGATGTGACTCCAGGTAAAATCGTATGCATCATCGAAGCTATGAAGCTATTTAATGAAATTGAAAGCGATGTGAAAGGCAGAATCGTTAAAGTACTTGTAGATGACGCAAGTCCTGTGGAATATGATCAGCCTTTGTTCCTCGTTGATCCTTCCTAAACTGTTATTAGACGTTTTTTTACATTGACTGAGTAGTAAACATGCTGCTTTTTCACAAGAAAACGAGCTTGAATAACAGTTAATAAATGAATCATCAACAAAAGCAACCCTGATGTTGAGTTTTCAAATCATCCTTTATCAACAATCAACATGTTTAAGAAAATACTCATCGCCAATCGCGGAGAAATCGCTTTAAGGGTAATCCGCACATGTCGCGAGATGGGCATCAAAACCGTTGCCGTTTACTCAACCGCAGACAAGGATAGTTTGCACGTTCGTTTTGCAGATGAAGCGGTTTGTATCGGCAAACCCTCAAGCGCTGACAGCTATCTGAACATCCCGCATATCATGGCAGCGGCAGAAATAACCAACGCTGATGCCATTCATCCCGGTTATGGTTTTTTGGCGGAAAACAGCAAGTTTTCAAAGATTTGCGCCGATCATGGCATCAAGTTCATCGGACCAACACCCGAAATGATCAATGCCATGGGTGATAAAGTGACGGCGAAAGAAACCATGATCAAAGCGGGTGTGCCAGTAGTACCCGGCGTTGAAGGACTACTTCGAGGAGTGGATCATGCGAAAGCCGCGGCTGCAGAAGTTGGATATCCAGTTATCTTGAAAGCGACAGCCGGAGGAGGAGGAAAAGGAATGCGCGTAGTTTGGTCTGAAGGTGAAATCGAAAAAGCATTTGAAACGGCAAAAGCGGAAGCCGCAGCTTCTTTCAAGAACGACGGCATCTACATGGAGAAATTCGTGGAAGAACCTCGTCATATCGAAATTCAAATTGCCGGCGACCAGTTCGGAACAGTATGTCACCTAAGTGAGCGTGACTGCTCCATCCAGCGCAGACATCAGAAACTGGTGGAAGAGTCTCCTTCTCCTTTCATGACCGACGAGTTGCGTGAAAGAATGGGACAAGCTGCCATCAAAGCTGCGAAAGCCATCAATTACGAAAGTGTTGGAACCATTGAGTTTCTGGTTGATAAACACAGAAACTTCTACTTCATGGAAATGAACACCCGTATCCAGGTGGAGCATTGCGTTACCGAAGAAGTAATCAATTACGATTTGATCAAAGAGCAAATAAAAATCGCAGCAGGAGAACGCATAAGCGGAAAATCATACTATCCGGAGATGCACGCCATCGAGTGCAGAATCAACGCAGAAGATCCATATAACGATTTCAGACCCAGCCCGGGTAAAATAACTGTACTGCATACTCCTGGAGGACATGGTGTTCGAGTTGACAGCCATGTTTACGCAGGATATGTGATACCGCCTTATTACGACAGCATGATCGCCAAACTCATCGCCGTAGCACAAACACGCGAAGAAGCCATCGATACAATGCATAGAGCTTTGAGCGAATATGTGATAGAAGGAATCAAAACAACCATCCCGTTCCATCTCCAACTGATGCAAAACGAAGATTTCAGAAAAGGAAATTTCACCACCAAGTTTTTGGAAGGTTTCAAAATGAAATAATCTCCTTTTTTGAAAAACAAAACAAACTGAAAAGCAAAAAGTAAAAAACCAAAGCCAGCAAAAAACTGGCTTTTTTATTTAAACAATGAGTTCCATTTCTTTACCCATACAGCTTGAAGCGTATAAACTGATGTGTCAGGCCAAAGCCATGGCAGATACATACGAAGCCAACAGAACCCATTGCAAGTATGTGCACAGCACTTCAAGAGGACACGAGGCCATTCAACTGGCAACAGCATTCCAACTAAAGCCCCAGGATTTTGTGAGTCCGTATTACAGAGATGAGAGCCTGATGCTGGGCATGGGATTCAAACCTGAAAAACTCATGCTGCAGTTGCTTGCCAAAAAAGATGACCCATTCACCGGAGGCAGAGAATATTACAACCATCCCAATCACAAAGGAGATGGCAAGCCCACCATTATCCACCAAAGTAGCGCCACCGGAATGCAAGCCATTCCCACAACAGGTATCGCACAAGGGGTGCAATATCTTGAAAAAATAAAAAGACACGAATGGAATTCTGAAGAGTTGCCTGTTGTTGTCTGTTCACTTGGAGATGCCTCTGTGACTGAGGGAGAAGTAAGTGAAGCTTTTCAGTTTGCCGCTTTACATCAATTGCCTGTGATTTATCTGGTGCAGGACAACGACTGGGGCATCAGCGTCACTTCTTCGGAAGCAAGAACAACGAATGCATTTGAATTCATAGAAGGATTCAAAGGCATCAACAGAATCAGCATAGACGGCAGCGATTTTGAGGACGCATACAATGCTATGGAAATGGTGGTGAATGAAGTTCGACAATCACGCAAACCCTGGCTGGTGCATGCCAAAGTTCCATTGCTCGGACATCATACAAGTGGAGTAAGAAGAGAGTTTTACAGAACGGAAGAAGAACTGGAAACAAGCCGAAAAAATGATCCTGGACCGTTGTTAAGAAAAAAACTGATTGAACAAGGCGTTTCGGAATCTGAACTCGATAATATAAATGAAAAAGCGATGAATGAGATCAGTGTCGCTTTTTCAAACGCATTGGCTGCTGCTGAACCTGATCCAGGGGATGTAGAAAAACACGTTTTTGCAGATACTCCAATTCTTGTTGAAAAAGGAGAAAGGACACCTTTAGGCAAGGATAAAATATTAATGGTAGATGCCGCACTTTTTGCGATACGCGAAATTATGGAAGACCATCCTGAAGCCATATTATACGGACAAGATGTAGGAAGAAGATTGGGAGGTGTGTTCAGAGAAGCAGCGACACTGGCAGAACAATTCGGAGACCATAGGGTATTCAACACCGCTATTCAGGAAGCTTATATCATCGGTTCTACGGTGGGTATGAGTGCAGTCGGAGTAAAACCAATCGTTGAAGTTCAGTTCGCAGATTATATTTATCCCGGATTCAATCAGTTGGTGACTGAAATTTCAAAAAGTTGTTACTTGAGTATGGGTAAGTTTCCAATACAAACGCTGATCAGGGTTCCGATTGGTGCCTACGGAGGCGGGGGACCTTATCATAGTGGAAGTGTGGAAAGCACGCTGCTTACCATAAAAGGAATCAAAGTGGTTTATCCTTCCAATGCGGCAGATATGAAAGGATTGTTGAAAGCGGCATTCCTAGACCCAAATCCGGTTGTGATGCTTGAACACAAAGGACTTTATTGGAGCAAAGTACCGGGAACTGAAGAAGCGAAAACGACCGAACCAGACAGAGATTATGTCATACCTCTAGGAAAAGGAAATATTGTATTAGAAGCCCATTCCGATAAAATCGAAAATGGGGAGTCATGCTGTATCATCACCTATGGCATGGGCGTATATTGGGCAAAAGCAGTTGCCAAAAAAATGCCTGGTACTTTAGAGATAATCGATTTGAGAACCTTGTATCCATTGGATGAAGAGCTGGTTTTTGAAACGGTGAAGAAACATGGAAAATGCCTGATTCTCACAGAGGAGCAACAAAACAATTCATTCGCCGAAGCGCTTTCAGGAAGAATTTCAAAAGCATGTTTCACTTATTTGGATGCACCAGTTGAGGTGATGGGTGCTTTAAATGTTCCAGCTGTACCTATGAATA
>JAURKN010000096.1 GCA_030831725.1 Ferruginibacter sp. | reverse complement strand
CTATCGGTAGTTGAGTCACGATAATCATGTCTGTTTTTAAGTTGACCATATATCGGACTAAATACAACCTCACGATTTCGATACGTGCCCAAACCTGCGGGGTTGATAAAAACCGAGGTGATTTCTCCTCCTAATGAAGCCATCGCTCCACCTATCGAGGTACTTCTTGCGCTTCCCTGATTCAGATAATAGCTATATCTCAACACATCCTCCGGGGTTTGACCATAGGAGATACAAATGAATCCAATCAAAAAGGTTGTCAGGTAGATTTGCTTCATCATTGATCAGTTGGGTTATTGTCCTCTTGATTGTCTAATTACCGGGGTAGATGAATTGCTGTTGCTGTTGTTATTTGAACCTCCACCCGGGTTGTAGGTTCTTGTATTGTTGCTTTCTGTATTGTATTGGTTCGGATAGATGGTGCTTCTTCTCGGAGCATTGTTGTTGCTGTTGTTGTAACTGCGATAGGTTCTGGTTCCTGAATTAGCCGGATTCCCCTTTGGGTTGACAGGCGCCTGTTGATAGGAATAGCTGCTCAGGTTGGTCATACGCGGAGTGCTGTTCTTCGGTAAAGTGGCTGCTGTTTGATACGTATAAACCGGAAAAGAACAATAGTAAGGATTGTAATAATATCCATAGTGATAGCCATAACGATATGGGTCATAACGATAATCGAAATCATCATTGAATGTCCTCCATCTGTAATCATATCTCGACATCCTGCTGACCCTGCTTCCGTAGTCATAAGTCTCATCTTCTTCCTCAGCGGTCACATATCCACGCGGGGGTGAATAATAAACATCATCGGGGGTATGAGATAATTTGACGGAATGGGAACAACCGGAAAGGATGATTGCGGCTACGAAAATGGGGAATAGTTTTGTAATCATCTTCATCTCTTTTACATATTGTAGGGTGAAGTTATTAATTTTGTGGCTCGGCAGGCAAACCCCCGACAAAACTAACAGATTTGATTTCATCAATCGCAGTTGTTTTGTTAAAACTAAACCAACACGGGTAGCCTGAAAAACACATCAGCATGAGTAAAGTATTGACATCCAGAAGCGAAGATTATTCCCAATGGTATAACGATCTTGTGATCAAAGGAGAATTGGCAGATTATTCAGCTGTCAGGGGTTGTATGGTGATCAAGCCATATGGTTTCGCTCTTTGGGAGAACATGAGAGACCAGTTGGATAAGATGTTCAAGGCCACAGGACACGTGAATGCTTATTTTCCCTTGTTTGTTCCCAAAAGTTTGTTTGAGGCCGAAGAGAAAAATGCGGAAGGATTTGCCAAAGAGTGTGCCATCGTTACCCATTATAGATTAAAAGCCGATCCGAATAACAAAGGGAAGTTGATGGTTGACCCCGAAGCCAAATTGGAAGAAGAGCTCGTAGTTCGTCCAACCAGTGAAGCTATCATTTGGAACACATATAAAAACTGGATTCAATCTTACCGCGATTTGCCAATTCTCGTGAACCAATGGGCAAACGTCGTTCGTTGGGAGATGAGAACCAGATTATTCCTTAGAACTGCAGAATTCTTGTGGCAGGAAGGTCATACCGCCCATGCTACCAAAGAAGAGGCGATCGAAGAAACCACCAAAATGTTGGATGTGTATGCCGAATTTGTTGAACATTACATGGCAGTTCCGGTGGTAAAAGGAGTCAAAACAGAAAGCGAGCGATTCGCTGGAGCGGAAGACACCTATTGCATCGAAGCGTTGATGCAAGATGGAAAGGCATTACAAGCCGGAACATCGCATTTCCTCGGACAAAACTTCGCAAAAGCATTTGAGGTACAATACCTGACCAAAGAAAATAAACAAGAATATGTTTGGGCCACAAGTTGGGGTGTTTCAACCAGACTGATTGGTGCTTTGATCATGGCGCATAGTGATGATCAGGGATTGATCCTTCCTCCGAGAATCGCACCAACCCAGGTAGTTATCGTTCCCATTTATAAAGGAGAAGAAAGTAAACCGGTAATAGATGGGAAAGTGAAAGAAATAACCCAATCTCTTTCTGCATTGGGTATCAGACATAAATATGACAACTCAGACCAGGTGAGGCCCGGATGGAAGTTCGCCGAATATGAGTTGAAGGGAATTCCCGTCAGAATCGCACTTGGGTTAAGAGATCTGGAGAACAATGTGGTAGAGATTGCCAGAAGAGACACAGGAGAGAAAACCACCGTTTCCATAGACAACCTCGCAAACCACATCAGTCAGTTGCTCGAAGAAATACAGCAATCCATTTTTGAAAAAGCCCTTTCATTCAGAAACAACAACATCAGAAAAGTGGACACCTGGGACGAGTTCGTGCAAACGCTCGACGAAAAAGCTGGTTTCATCTCAGCACATTGGGATGGCACTTCGGAAACAGAGGAAAAAATCAAAGAAAAAACCAAAGCCACAATACGATGCATTCCACTGAACAACACCCAAGAGGAAGGTAAATGCATCTTGACCGGTAATCCAAGCAAACAAAGGGTTTTGTTCGCAAGGGCTTATTAATTCATAATTTTTTGCTCGTGGCCAAAGGCAGTTATCGTTCTAAGTATATTGCGAAAACCGGAGATACCGGAACGCAGTCTCAAGGTGCGAAAAGATATTCCAACATCACTCCCGAACTCAAGGCCGAATATGAAGAAGGCAAATTGATTCTCATCGATAAACCGGTTCATTGGACTTCTTTTGATGTGGTAAAATGCATACGTACGCATCTGCGAATCAAAAAAGTGGGGCATGCCGGAACACTCGATCCTTTGGCAACGGGTCTGCTCATCATTTGCACCGGTAAGTATACCAAAAAAATCAACGAGTACATGGCCCAGGTGAAAGAGTATACCGGAACCATCACCTTGGGGTCTGTCACACCTACATACGATCTTGAAAGTCTGCCCGAACAACATAAAGATTACTCTTCAATAACACTTGAAAAAATCAAGGAGACAATTCCTTCTTTTCTAGGTCATCAAAAGCAAATGCCTCCCATTTACTCAGCCATAAAGGTTGCGGGTAAGCCTTTGTATGAGCTTGCCAGGAGAGGGAAAGGTTTGGAATTGGAGCCAAGAGACATCATCATTGATGCGTTTGAAATCACTTCTTTCGAACCACCATTGATTGGTTTCAGATTGGTGTGTTCTACTGGTACATACGTGAGAAGTGTCGCCCATGACATAGGTGTGGCATTGGGATGCGGCGCGCATTTGAGCCTGCTTCGACGTACGGCCATCGGAGAATTCAACGTTGATGATGCCCAGACCATGGATGTTTGGCTGGATGAAATCAAAATGAAATCAGAAATAAAAGATGAGGAACAGTTCAATCAGAACGCATAGCCTATCCCAAGAGAGAAGTTGAAGTTTTCGTATCTCCATCTCTTATATTCATCATTATTCCCTCGTGTAAACAATTTTTTCAACATATCATCGAATCCGATTTCAGGTGCTTTCCAACCATCGTTCCTGTAATATAGCTCTGGTCTTTTGAAACGGAATCCAAGATCCAATCGCAATACGAAATAGTTGAAGTCGAGCCTGAATCCGGTTCCTGCTGAAACGCCGAGTTGACGGTATAGATTTTTCAATTGAAATTGAGAAGTGTCCACACCTGGCTTCGAATCGGTGCTTCTTACGTTCCAGATGTTGCCGATATCTGTGAATACAGCTCCTCGAAGCGTGAGTGTGTTGGGAATGATTCTTGCGATATCGAAGCGATACTCGGCGTTCATCTCAATTTGCATGTCGCCCGTTCTGTCGTTGAAAATGGTGTTGGTCGAAGAGTAGGGTACCAGCGGTCTTCCGCCCGGCCCAATACCACGTACAGGCCAAGCCCTCATGCTGTTACTTCCACCTCCAAAGTATTGTTTGAAAAACGGAAGAGCTCTGTTGGTGTCTGATCCCAAAAGCGGCACACCTACACCTACAAATCCGCGAAGAGCCAAAGTCGATTTGGAATACTTCGTGGTATACTTTACTTCAATATCCGATTTGATATATCTTCTTTTATATTTTTTGAAAAACGGAAGTAGCCCCCATGTCAAACCGGACTCTTCTGCATTCACATTATAGGCCAATTCTTTCGATAGACTATTGGGATGCTTCAAATCCGTTCTGAGTTTTGAGAAACGAATGCCCATACCGGCAACCAAAGCGGTTGTGTAAGAAAATTTCAAAAAGGGATTATCAAGCACGATTTTTTTAAAACTGTCAGTCTGGTTGAACAAGTTGCTGAATCCGATATTCACAGGGCTCCAAGACCATTTCCAATTTTTCCGATTGACACCCGCCCAACCAAAATTGGTGGTTACGGAGTGCAAATTGAAAAGGTTGAGTCTCGTGTTGTAAGCGACACCGGCATTGATGAATGTTTCACCATTTTTCGCCAATGCGTTTTTCGAAAACATCCTTGGTATAGAAGGGAAAATCAATTTAGGAAAAGAAGTGGTGTTCCCATAACTGATTTCGTTGGAGTTGATCAATCGTCCCCTTGTTCCGGTGTTGTTGTTGAATTCAATACCCGCACGGATATTGTGCGTCATTCTAATGGCACCTTTACCAAGATTTCTGTTTTGCAGAGATAGGTTTCCTGAAAGTCCGAAAAGGTTACCTGCCAGCACATTACTCGTGTTGCTCGCAGCCGCATAACTAACCTCCAATGTGGTTTCGTATCCATATTTTTTTGTCGGACTCAATTCCACAATCAGATTCAGCATGTTCGTAGAGTCTTTCAATTCTACAATTTGAATGTTTGTCGTTTGCCACACTCCAATTTTTGAAAATTGATAGATGGTTTGATAGAACTCACTTTGATTGAACCACTGTCCTGGTTTGATGCTTAAGCTCCTTTCAAGCACACCTGTATTGAATAGTTTTTCATGGTACTTGTGGATGAATGTGGAGCAAGTATCTGTATGTAATGCGGAATCTGAAATCACATCGCCCGCCCTGAAATCGCTGATTAGGTAAATTTGATTGATCTTATATTTTTTCAGTCTGCTGCTGTCGGTAGGATTATTCAGTTCAACTTTAATCTGTATATAAGGGCTATCAATGTATTTTTCTCTTGCTTTTAAATGTGAGGCCAGAGTAGCGGAGTCTGAAATCTCTGTTGTATTTGATTGAAAATAATTGGTATCTCCTCTCACTTTCAGTTCTGCAGCTGTAAATTTATAAAAACCATAGTTCCGAAAACTGTCGACCAATCTGGAAGTCTCTGTAATTACCCCAGCTTTGGTTATGGTATTACCGGGTTTAAGATAGCTTTCATTCAAGGAGTTATCTGCTATTTTTTGAAAAGCATCTTCTTTGAGTTGATAGTCAATTGTTGAAATTCGGGTAGGATTTCCCGCATCGATGTTGTAAGTGACCCTGATTTTCTTGTGAGAAGTATCCAAAGTAGGAATCACGGAACCATGATAATATCCTAGATGAAAAAGGGAAGCTCGCATATTGTCTGAAGAGCTTGATACGGCAGTAGAGTCGAATGCTTCAGGAGATTCAAGTGTTTTGAAGAAAATCCATTTTCTGCTTAGAGTCAATTTTGCTTTTTCGTCTAACTGTCCATACATCCGCTGAATCAACGAGGTTTTTTCTGTTTTCGAAAATGACCCTGACTGAATTTTAATGTCTGTTTTATACAAAAAATATTGACCTTTGGGAGCGTTACGGATAATGGGTCTTCCGCACGAGATCATAACGATGCAAAAAATGATTGCCGGCATGATACGAAAGGTCGATATGTTAGATTGGAGTATCCGAATCATAAATAAATATGAACATGCTGACAAAAGCAATAATCAAAGATATTCAAAGTTTACAGCACAAAAAATTCAGAAATGAGGTCAATGCCTTTATTGCGGAAGGATCCAAGGTCGTTGAAGAATTGCTCATGTCAGGTGCATACTTATGTCAGCGGCTGATAGCATCGGAATCATGGTCTGGTTGGGAGATGGCGAAACGCTTTATTTCGGAGCAAACGGAAACTTTTGTGGTTGAGCCGTTTGAAATGGAAAAGTTATCATCATTATCCAATCCGACGCAGGTACTTGCTGTTTTTTCCATGCGTGAAGAAATGCTCGATTTTAATGTGAAAGGGGAAATTACCCTGGTGTTGGAGGATATACAAGATCCTGGAAATATGGGAACCATCATCAGGACTGCAGATTGGTTCGGGATAAAAAATATCGTTTGCTCCAATCAAACAGTGGATCTGTACAACCCTAAAGTGGTACAAAGTACGATGGCAAGTCTGGCGAGAGTGAATGTGGTGTATACTGACTTGGTGGAATGGTTAGCGAATCAAGACGAGGTTCCTGTACTCGCAGCAACCATGGATGGAGATGCTACCACATCTTTTCATTCCGTCAAAGAGTGCATCCTGGTCATAGGAAATGAGGGGAAAGGGGTATCAGAAAAATTGATGCAACGTGCGGATCGGAAAATGACCATTCCCAAAATCGGAGATGCCGAGTCATTGAATGCTGCTGTCGCCACATCCATTT
>JAURKN010000095.1 GCA_030831725.1 Ferruginibacter sp. | reverse complement strand
TGTATGTTTTCCTTGAAATAGTCTCCTGTTTTTCTGAGGTTCAGAAAAAACCAACCCACAATGCCAAATAGAAATAGTACCAATGCCATTCCGATGATGGCGTAGCCATAAGAAGGCTTACCCCTTTTACTTGTTGCTTTTCCGAATTGTGCCATGTTAATGTTTTCTTCAACAAAATCGTTCGTTGTCCGAACGCCAATGCTATTCAAAAATAAAGCATTTTACCTGCTTTGCCGTAAATTTGTGGCATCAAAAAACTCAGGTTTCGTTAAATCTCATCCGGTTTTCTAAACAAATGCAGAATCCCGAATCCGTAATTTGATCAAATTCTGAAAAAGCATTTACAGAAAACAGAAGCGCAGTAAGCACATGGAATACAACTTCAGGGACATAGAAAAAAAATGGCAAGGCGTCTGGGAGGATTCTCATGCCTACAAAGTAGAAAATCACGTTGATCGTCCACCTTTTTATGTTCTCGACATGTTTCCCTATCCAAGTGGGGCCGGATTGCACGTAGGACATCCGCTCGGATACATCGCCAGCGATATTTTCAGCCGCTATAAAAGACTGAAAGGGTTTCATGTGCTTCATCCGATGGGATTCGACAGTTTCGGGTTACCTGCGGAGCAGTACGCTATCGAAACTGGACAACATCCTGCGGACACCACATCAAAAAACATCGACACTTTCAAAGCACAACTTCGAAAAATCGGATTTTGCTTTGATTGGTCACGTGAAGTCAGAACCAGCGATCCCGGCTATTATAAATGGACACAATGGATTTTTCTTCAAATCTTCAACAGCTGGTACAATCCAATATCGAACAAAGCCGAATCCATCGAAACCCTGATTCACGCTTTCAGCAAGGAAGGAACGAAAGGAGCAAGCAAACCGTCTATAGATTCATTCACAGCAGAAGAATGGAATTCCTTTTCATATGAAAAACAGCAGGAAGTTTTGATGCATTACCGCTTAGCTTTTTCCGCTGTGGGCTTGGTGAACTGGTGTGAAGCGCTGGGAACCGTATTGGCCAATGATGAGGTAGTCAACGGCGTAAGCGAACGTGGCGGTCATCCTGTTGTGAAAAAGAAAATGAGGCAGTGGTATCTGAGAATCACAGACTATGCGGAAAGACTGTTGGAAGGACTTAACCGTGTTGATTTCAGCGAATCGATGAAAGAGATGCAAAGAAACTGGATCGGAAGAAGTGAAGGCGCGGAAATTGCTTTTCCGATTTTGGAATCTACTCATAATATCCATGTTTTCACGACAAGACCCGACACCATTTTTGGCGTAGACTTTATGGTGATGGCTCCTGAATCGGAGTTGGTGGATCAGATTACCACTACTGAACAAAAAGAGGCTGTTGCGGCCTATGTTCAATATGTTAAAGGCAGAAGCGACCGTGACAGAATATCCGAAACCAAACAAATCACAGGTTGTTTTACAGGCGCTTACACCCAACATCCTTTCACCGGAAAGGCGATTCCCATTTGGATTTCGGAATATGTGCTGGCCGGCTATGGCACTGGCGCGATCATGGCTGTACCATGCGGAGACCAGCGTGATTTCAACTTCGCAAATCATTTCAACATACCCATCACCAATATTTTCGGAACCGCATTCGATGGAACAGCTGCTTGCACGTCGAAAGATATTCTGCTTACGAACTCATCTTTCCTCGAAGGCATGAATGGAAAAGCCGCTTCCGAAATCGTCATTCAAAAACTGACAGAAGCTAAGATTGGCAGAAAGAAAGTCAATTATAAAATGCATGATGCCGGCTTCAGTCGCCAGAGATATTGGGGCGAACCCTTTCCGATCCAATGGAAAAGCGGTGCCGCATATCCGCTGACAGAAGAACAACTGCCGCTGCAACTTCCTGTTTTGGAAAAATACGGACCCGGGCCAGAGGGGGAAGGACCTCTCGCTAACGTCTCCGAATGGACAGGTCAACATCTGGAAACATCTACCATGCCCGGTTATGCTGGATCTTCCTGGTATTTTTTAAGATACATGGACCCTCAAAATCAAAACAGTTTCTGCGACAGAAAAATCAGTGATTATTGGGGACCTGTGAATGTATATATCGGAGGTACGGAACACGCGGTCGGACATTTACTCTACAGTAGAATGTGGACGAAGGTGCTGTTCGATCTTGGACTGATCGGATTTGACGAGCCATTCAAGAAACTCATAAATCAGGGTATGATTCAGGGGAGCAGCCGCTTCGCCTATCGCATCAAAAACAGCAACACCTTTGTTTCTTTTGGACTGAAAGACCAATATCAAACAGACCGCATACATGTGGATGTAAACATGGTGGATGGTTTTGAGCTTGATACGAATGCTTTTAAAAACTGGAAGCCCGATCTTGAAAACGCGGAATTCATATTGGAAGAAGGCAAATACATATGTGGCTCCGAAACGGAAAAAATGTCCAAGTCCAAATTCAATACGGTGAATCCGGATGATTTGGTGGACCGCTACGGAGCGGATACGTTCCGTATGTATGAGATGTTCCTTGGTCCGATCGAACAAAGCAAACCTTGGGATACAAAAGGTATCGAAGGGGTACACCGGTTCATTAAAAAATTATGGCGACTCTTCTTCGACGAACAAAACGGTAAACTATGGAACGAAGAAGAACCCACCGCCGCTGAATGGAAGGTCATACACAAGACCATAAAAAAGATTGATTCAGACACTGAAAATTTTTCTTACAACACTGCGGTAAGCGCCTTCATGGTTTGTGTGAATGAATTGAGTGAGTTGCATTGTCACAAGCGAAAAGCATTGGAACCGCTGCTGATCATCCTAACCCCTTTCGCACCCCATCTTTGCGAGGAACTTTGGCACCAGCTTGGAAATGATAGTTCTGTTTTGAACGCATCTTATCCCATATGTGACGAAACTTATCTTTTGGAAACGGAGAAAGAATATCCTGTGTCTGTCAATGGAAAACTCAGGACCAATCTGCTATTGTCGCTGGACGCATCACAATCAGAAGTTGAGGAAAAAGTACTTGCTGATGAGATTATCAAAAAATGGCTTGATGGCAAACCTGCAAAAAAAATCATCTTCGTAAAAGGGAAGATGATCAATGTTGTGGTGTGACAATCTGATTGAATTACTTCAACAGCTCTCTGCTGATTACCAGCTTTTGTATTTCGCTGGTACCTTCTCCAATCGTGCATAGTTTACTGTCGCGGTAAAATTTCTCCACCGGAAAATCTTTGGTGTAGCCATACCCTCCGAATATTTGTACCGCATCGGTACTGATTTCCACGGAAATTTCGCTGGCATAGTATTTTGCCATGGCCGACTCTTTGGTCATAGGCAGGCCTTTCATCTTCAAATCGCAAGCTTGTCTGATCAAGAGCTCAGCACCTTCAATTTTGGTGGCCATATCTGCGAGCTTGAAAGCGATTGATTGGAAATTGGAGATGGGCTGGTCGAATTGATGAC
>JAURKN010000094.1 GCA_030831725.1 Ferruginibacter sp. | reverse complement strand
TCCGTTTTTTTTCACCAGATAAATTCTATTGATTTGTTGAGTACCAGGATTGATATACACGTAAAAGTTTTTCCAAGGCATACTATCAGGTTTGGATTGGTTTGGCTCATACGTTAGTGTGATGGCATCTATGCTTTGATCCAGAAATTTATTTTCGACAAAATAAGACGACAATGAATTGGAATCCAAGACAGGAGAAAATAGCATTTTCATATCTTTCTCCCATTCTGTAAACGGAACATTTATACTATCTGCAATTCCGTTCGGTTTGTCTACCCGGATGATTTTTTTGTTTTCTTTTTTCAACATTTCAACTTCTCCAAGTATGAAAGATTGTACAGGAAAGAAAGTAGGGGATATTTTTGATGTGTCTAGGTTTTCAAATGCATCCATAACAGTTTCATCGCTTTTGGAAGATTGATCGCATGATGCAATCATCATCCAGCAGATCAAAGCACAAATACTAGCTTTCAATTTGATTTTTTTCATGGCATTAAAAATTTCTAGACACACCGAGTTTCAATCCAATGTTATACAACCTGTCCATACCCGACATCAGCGGTTGATTATAAGTCGACAACCATTGGTATCTGAATTGTGGTCCTAAGTTCAGGATGACACCATTTTTCAATTTGTAACTCACATAAGTTTCCACACTTGTATTTAAGTTCCATTTTCTGAGTCCGAACAGTGCGTCTCTGTTTGTTATGGAGATTTCATCCTGACTCTCTGCATTCATTAAAAAGCTAGGTTGAATAGTGGCTCCTGCATACCAACGGAACCGATCATTACCTGTTATTTCAATTTCGGTTCCTATGGGAACTGAGATTTGATAGAGTTCCGCATTGTATGTCGAACTTTTTTCTCTTTGGAACATTTGACTATTCGTATTGTATGCTACAACAGGGTTGTTGAGACTAGTCCCGGAATTGTCACTTGATGTATTTTCATCGATGTGCGTATAATTCAACTGCATGCCAGCTTTCAGTCTGACGATCCTGGAAACATTCATCAAGACGGCACCTCCCGCTTCGAGATTTAATGTCGTTTTTGAAGTGGCATTGTTTTCGCCAAGTGCACCTGTTGAAGATGTGTTTATGCCTGTAATGCTACCATTTGTGTTTTGCTCTGATTCAACTGCCTGCGAAAAACCAAATCCGGGCGTGGCATACAACTGAAAAAGGTAATCTTTCCCTTGCTTTTGATTATTGGAATTTGTCTTAGAGGTATAGCTTTTTACATCCAGATTGTAATTCTTGACTTGAGGATTGAGTCTAGGGATAACGGTGTATTTGTTTTTGTCAATTTGGTCAATTTCAGTCATCATCACCACCTTTTCTGTCTCATTTTTACCATCAAAAATCGATTGTTTTGTTTCCGAATAAATATGGTCGGACACAACCTCAGCATCTATATCACTATTTATTTTTATCGTCTTAATCTTCGTGAACTTTGTATTATTCCTAATCTCGCTCTCGTACTCATTCTCGCTCTGATCTTTTTGTATTGCAGTTTCTTTATTCTTTGTTGATTCTACATGCAAATCCACCACTTTTAACTTCCCAGGCACTTGTAAAAAGAGTAGCCCGAACAACAGAATGACATTGGTTGAAAATGCCGGCCATTTTTTTCGTGGATGAATATTGTTGTAAATGCTGTTCCACACTTTAGCACCAGGTTTCATGCAAAATGACTCAGTGGTCTCTTTTAGAAACTGTTCAAATGAATCACTATGGTCGTGGAAACGTGACAATGATTGAATCGTTAGGAGTTTTGATGTTTTGTTTTGATGTTCTCCGGTAGGATATCCAAACGGATCAACATGTGCTCAAGCATGTTTTTTGCTCTGGAGTATTGGCTTCTGCTTGTGCTTTCTTCAATTTCCAGCATTCCGGCAATCTCACGATGCGAGTATCCCTCTATGGCATACAGATTCAGTACAGTACGGTAACCGATAGGAAGCAGGCGAATACACTCAACCACCTGTTTGGCCTGTATGAATGAAGGAACAATATTGTAACTGGAATGAAGGGATTCGGCGTTTGAGATGTCGATTGTGTCTGAGAATTTTTTTGTTTTTTTGAGGATGTTGATGCATGTGTTCACGACCACTCTTCTGATCCAACCTTCAAGGGAACCATCTCCTCTGTATTGGTGAATCTCCTGATAAACTTTGATGAATCCTTCCTGCAGCATATCTTCAGCATCCATTCTGCTTTTGGCATACCTATAACATATGCCCAGCATTTTCGGGCTATATTTTTGATACAACCACTCCTGTGCAGCTTTGTTTTTGTCAATGATACCGGAAATCATTTTTTCCTCGGTCATGGATGCAGGATTTGACACTAAATATAAGTCAATTTTCAAGGCAGACGGTTATTCATTCACCCTCACTTTCGTTTGTCTTGGTTTTTTTCTCGTTTTGTTTATCAACGGCATTCTCGGATTGCGACTTTAACCAAGTGACAATTGCGTTATTCGTGTTGTCATTGAATCTTGCTTCAGGGTGAAGCCAGGTGTAGCTAGCCATCGGCATTTCATGTTCTTCAATTACTTCAGCCATTTCTTCCATCATCTCTGCACGGCTTTCCGTATCCAAATTCCCAAATTCATCAAAATTCAGATGTTCTTTTCCTTCTTCTATATGGCTGTTCAACCACCATGTCACGGGCTGGATATTTGAATACCATGGGTATTTGGTATTGTTGCTATGGCAATCATAACATCCGTTTTTAAGATTGCCAAGTATTTCTCCTGGCACAT
This sequence comes from Ferruginibacter sp., assembly GCA_030831725.1. GTDB lineage: Bacteria > Bacteroidota > Bacteroidia > Chitinophagales > Chitinophagaceae > Ferruginibacter. The sequence goes on along the minus strand of JAURKN010000094.1, from coordinate 8,029 downwards.
TCATCGTTTTTTCCAAGGAATAGACAGAGGTAGTTGTACTGATATTTTTTTTACCTGCAGGTATGAACTGTATGATGATCATGATGCCGATAAAAACGAGTATTGCGGTTTTGATATACTTCATGATGATTTTGTTTTAATCAGTATTTCTCCTTTCATCGCACTGGGAATCGGAATATCCATTATACTTAAAATGGTTGGTGCAATGTCGCCCAATTTACCGGGTTTCACTTCTCCTCGCCAATCTTTGTCTATGACAAACAAAGGAACCGGATTCAAGGTGTGAGCCGTATTGGGTGTTCCGTCTTCATTCATGATGTAATCCGCATTGCCATGGTCTGCAGTCAGAAATATGACATAGTCTTTTTTCAGTGCTGCGTTAACTACTTCCTCAACACAGCGGTCAACTGTTTCCACTGCTTTTACAACCGCATCCCAAACTCCCGTATGTCCTACCATGTCGGCATTCGCAAAATTCAGACATATAAAATCAGGAGCGTCTGTTTCGATTTCATGAATTACCGCATCTGCCACTTCCTTGGCACTCATTTCAGGTTTCAAATCATAAGTGGCAACTTTCGGAGATGGAACCATGATTCTTTTCTCCATGGGAAACGGCTCTTCTCTTCCGCCACTGAAGAAAAAACTCACATGGGGATATTTCTCTGTTTCGGCTATGCGTAACTGTGACTTTTGATTTTCAGAAAGCACTTGTCCCAGCGTATGTTCCAGATTGTCATTTTCAAAAATCACGTGCACATTCTTGTATGACTGGTCATAACTGGTCATGGTTACATAGTGCAAGTCCAGCGGATTCATATCAAAATCAGTAAAAGTATGTTGTGTCAGCACTTCTGTGATTTCTCGGCAGCGGTCTGTTCTAAAATTGAAACAGATAACAACGTCGCCATTTTCTATCTTTCCGTTTTCGACTTTCGAATGGATGATAGGCAATATGAATTCGTCTGTCTTTCCATCATCGTAAGACGCTTCGACAGACTGTAGCACATCGGAGGTGACATTGCCTTTTCCATGGACCAATGCATCATAGGCGAGCTTAACCCTTTCCCAACGTTTGTCTCTGTCCATGGCATAATATCTACCCGTCACACTTGCGATTACTCCTCCTTGTTCTTTGAGATGTTCGGTGAGTTTGGTCAAAAATCCAAGGCCAGATTTTGGATCGGTATCTCTGCCGTCTGTGAACGCGTGAATCAAAGGATTTACAACACCCTCTTTTATGCAAAGAGTGATCAATGCTTTCAGATGGTCAATATGGGAATGCACTCCTCCATCACTGACCAAACCCATTAGGTGTAATTTTCTGTTTTCTTTTTTCGCTTTGTGAATCGCTTCCAGTAAAACAGGGTTTTGTTGAAACGATCCGTCGCGTATCGCCACATTGATTCTTTGCAATTCCTGATATACGATTCTGCCGGCTCCAAGATTCAGGTGTCCGACCTCGCTGTTTCCCATTTGTCCATCGGGCAAACCGACAGCCTCTCCGCAGGTGACTAGGGTGGTGTTTGGATAAGTTGAATACAATGATGTTACAAAAGGAACTTTCGCATGTTGGATGGCATCGCTTTTGGCTACGGAGCCCAATCCCCAGCCATCCATGATGATCAATGCCGCTTTTTTATGGTTCATGACATAAAGTTAACGAGGAATGTGGATAAATGGGCTTGAATTAGGTCTGTTTTGAGGCAATATGACGCCTGTTTTGGCGTTATCTGATTGTCATTCCGGGCATTTTTCTCAATCGATGAAAATTCCTTCACTAGGGATGGCGAAAAATAACCATGAGAAAATTCGTTTACATACTCATCTGCCTGACAGGACTATTGTCCTTCGCATCCAAACCTATGGGCGAGGATGTGATCAGTGCTTTTAGCTCGGGTGATGCGGAACGAATCTCTCTATTTTTGGATGACCCCGTTTATTTGACTTTGCCGGGGAAAAGCAGCAGCTTCGACAAACAAACCGCAAAAGTGGTTCTCCGTGATTTTTTCTCCAATAGAAAAGTAAGACAGTTTTCGGTCATACATAAAGGGGGAAATGAGGCTTCTCATTTTTTCATCGGAAACCTAAGCACTTCAAGCGGTACGTTCAGAACGACTATTTATCTCAAAAAGAAAAACGCCGGAAAAACCATCCAGGAAATCCGGATCGAATCCAACTGATTCATTTCTCCTCCCTTGTTGTAACATGCATTTCTATCCGTAGTTTTGTTTTCTCATGAATACAGAACAACTTCAATTTTTCATTACTCACGCACTGCAGGAAGATGTTGGTGACGGAGATCATACCACATTAAGCTGCATCTCCTCTGACGCTCAAGGAACAGCAGCATTGAAAATCAAACAGGAAGGTGTCCTTGCCGGTGTTGATGTAGCCAAACATATTTTCAACCACTTAGACAACAAGGTAGAATTCAATGCTTTCATAGAGGATGGAACACTTGTAAACCCTGGTCAGATTGCTTTTGAAGTGATTGGTTCCGTACATACCATTCTGACTGCGGAAAGACTGGTTTTGAACACCATGCAGAGAATGAGTGGTATCGCCACTTTGACTAGACGCTATGTCGATAAAATCAAATCATACCCTGCGAAATTGCTTGATACCCGAAAAACTACCCCCAATTTCAGGATGATGGAAAAAGAGGCAGTCAGGATTGGAGGAGGCACTAACCATCGTTACGGATTGTACGATATGATCCTTATCAAAGACAATCACATCGATTATTGCGGATCTATTGAAAAAGCCATCAACATGGCTTACGATTATGTTCAAAAAAACAACAAGAAAATAGAGATAGAGGTTGAAACCCGAAATTTGGAAGATGTAAAAAAAGCGCTGTCAACACAAAAGGTCGACAGAATCATGTTCGATAATTTTACTCCCGAACAAATTTGTGAGGCCATAAAATGGATAGATGGTCGTTGTCTTACCGAAGCAAGCGGTGGAATCCATTTGGACAATATAGAATCATACGCCGATACGGGTGTGGATTTCATCTCCAGCGGGGCTTTGATTCATCAGGCACAAAGCATAGACCTCAGTTTGAAGGCCGTTTTACATTAATTGAATCATCATGTCAAAAAAAAGATCCAATCCCGGAGGCATTGTTTTTTCAACAAACCCAGAATTTGTTCCATTTCAAGAAGAGGATGAAAAACCGACAACCCTTGAACCGAAATCTCAGCCCATAAAGCTGAAACTCGAAACAAAGCATAGGGCTGGTAAAGCCGTAACACTGATCTTAGGATTTGTAGGAAAGGATGATGATGCGGAAGATCTGGTGAAACGACTTAAAACACATTGTGGATCAGGTGGTTCAGCCAAAGATGGGGAGATGTTGATACAGGGAGACCACAGAGAAAAAATAAAGCAATGGCTTCATAAAAATGGATATGGGTTAACAAAAATCATTTGACCCAACCGGAATTGTTAAACGTTTCTGTCTGTTTTTCTTTATGAAAATCGAGAAATTTCTAGAAAAGTGACGGATATTCCATTTTTCACTAACTTTAAGTAAACACCCGAACATGAATTCCAAAATTTCCGGAGGAATACAAATTACGGCAGAACCTTTTTACCAGCCAGAATACAGCAATCCTTTGAACCAAGAGTTCATGTTCGCTTACAGAATCACCATCGAAAACAAGAATGAATTTCCTGTCAAATTGCTTCGCAGACAATGGCAAATTTTTGACAGTAACGGAGTGACACGCGAGGTGGAAGGAGAGGGGGTAGTGGGTGTTCAGCCTGTCATTTTACCATCAACTTCATATCAATATATCAGCGGCTGTTCTCTCAATACCGAGATGGGAAAAATGCAGGGAAGCTATATTCTTGAAAACTTGCACAACAAGAAAACCTTTCAGGTCAGCATACCTTCATTCAGTATGGTCGCACCCAACAAATTGAATTGATTCCAATCAAGGTTTGTACTTCGCTTTTTGAAGTATCTCATCATCGGATAACGAGATCAACTGTCTTAAAGTTGTTTCAGGATATTTTTCCATGTATGCGGAAACGATTTTCCATCCACAATATGAACCTATGTTTCCCGGTGCGGAATCTCCGAGTTCTTTGGTTTTTGGAGACTCTCCGATGTAATTCTTATTGACCGCATAATCTGTGGACTGAAGCAGATTGTTTTGTACGAAAAGCTGCCAGATATTGGCTTCATGTGCTTCGCATTCTTCCCACTGCTTTTGTGTATAGCCGATAAGTGTTTCAGGATTTTTTTCTGGCAGCAGCATTTGAAGAAAAAATAACCGCTTTCCTTTTTCAATCATTTGAGAAGCTAATGGCAGGTCGTCTATTGTTTCCGGATAGCGGTCAAGAATGATGTTTTTCATCGCGTTGACGGCAATCGAAGCGGGGGTAAAATGACGTGTGATATATTCAGGATAAACTTCCCGTACAATCGAACTCTGATAGTATGATGCGTTTTCGCCAAGATGGTCGTGGAGTCCAATGGCTATGGTGCCTGGTGCCATGACGTCTCCATATCCGTTGAGTGGTCCAATATAAGTGATGATCTGTTTGGGTAAAGAATCATCATCAGGAAAATAGAATCGCATTCTTTTTAATCCTTGCTGTATTTCTTCCGCGTAAGGATTGAAATTGGAGAAAACAATATTGGACGTGTCATACACGCTTCGATAGGCATTCAGAAAAGATTGCGTGTATAGGAGCAAAGTATCTTTAGGCCAGGCCGGATCCGCATTTAAAATGGTGCTGAAAAACAGATCGCCGAAGCCGGGATAGTTTGCATATAATTGGTCGAGAGAGGATGCAGTTGAGTTTGAATCTATCAGAAATAGGTCTTTCTCAAATCTCATTACCCTTACCGGCCATTTGATACCCGACAAATCAGGTGATTTTTTACTGTCTGTACATGAAAAAAATACTACAAGCCCAATCAAAGCAAGATACTTACGCATACAAAAGGATTAACTTTACACCGATTTCGGTTTTACAAAGTTAATATCAATCCCGAAAGTATTTGAGATAAACATCAGGCATGAAAATCACACTGGCTCAACAAAATTATCATATTGGAAATCTGGCCTACAATGAAAGCAAAATTGTGGAAGGAATAGAGTATGCAAAACGTTGTGGATCTGATCTTGTTGTTTTTTCCGAATTGGCTGTTTGCGGATACCCACCCCAGGATTTGATTTTATTTGATGCTTTTATTGATGAATGCCACAAAGCTTTGATGCGGATCGCCACTCATGCAAAAGGCATTGCTGTATTGGTAGGTGTCCCGAGATTCAATCCTTCCGAAACAGGAAAAAGATTATTGAATTCAGCCTGTTTCATTCAGGATGGAGAAATCGTTTCATACATCGACAAAACACGTTTACCTAACTATGATATTTTTGATGAGAGCCGCTATTTTGAACCTGCGAAACAATGGCAGATCCTCAATGTGAAAGGCATCAAAATGGGCGTTACCATTTGTGAGGACATCTGGGATGATATCGGCGGAAGGCTTTATGAAACAGATCCTCTTTCTAACATTTCTTCCTTTCAACCTGATCTTATAATCAATCTTTCCGCTTCACCTTTCGATTACACCCATCAATACAAAAGAAATGAAACCATAAGAAAGGTTTCTCAAAAATATGGATGTGCCGTTATGTATTGCAATGCAATAGGAGCCCACACCAATATTTTATTTGATGGAGATTCGCGTGCTTTCGGAAAGGATGGATTACTTGTTGGATCATTGCCGTCTTTTGAGGAAGGATATTTGAATGTGACAATGGATGAAAAAGGAAATGTGTCGAGCGATGTTACAGATAATGACATTCAAAAAAACAATTTCTCATTACATGGATTTCAACCCGATTGGAACATTGATCTCATTCATAAGGCATTGATTACCGGTATCAAAGATTATTTTGGAAAGATGGGTTTTTCAAAAGCCATTTTGGGAAGCAGTGGAGGTATAGACTCGGCTGTGGTTCTGGCTCTGGCGGTTGAAGCATTGGGTAAAGACAATGTGATTTCTTTGATGATGCCTTCCACCTATTCGAGTGAGCATTCCGTGGCAGACGCGAAACAATTGAGTGAGAATCTGGGCAATGAAAACCATCTGGTTCCGATTTTGGAAATACACAATGCATTCACCAGCACATTGGATTTTCAATTCCGAAACACGCAACCCGGATTGGCTGAAGAAAATATTCAAAGCAGAATCAGGGGCAACTTGTTGATGGCTATGGCAAATAAAAGAGGAGCGGTTTTATTGAACACATCCAATAAAAGTGAACTGGCGACAGGCTATGGAACGCTGTATGGAGACATGGCAGGTGGCATTTCTGTTTTGGGAGATTGTTACAAATTGCAGGTGTATGAATTGGCGAAGCATATCAACAGAAACGAAGACATCATACCAGTTAACATATTGACAAAAGCACCAAGCGCTGAATTAAGACCCGATCAAAAGGATACCGACAGTCTACCAGAATACGATGTGCTGGATCCAATATTGTTTCATTATATCGAAAAACAAATTTCTCCTTCTGAGATTAAAAATCATATCGATGCTCCGGAATGGATAGACAAGATCATTCGTATGGTGAATGCCAATGAATATAAAAGACATCAATTTTGTCCGATTCTCCGTATCTCACCCAAGTCGCTCGGAAGCGGCAGAAAAATGCCTATAGTGGCAAAATTTCCATCCTGAAATTCATATGCACGCAACAGTTTATAAATCAACCGGGAGCTGGTACTTGGTAAAAGATGAAAAAGGAGATTTTCATCAGGCAAGAATAAAAGGCAAATTCAAAATAGGAAATCTTAGTTCCACGAATCCGATAGCGGTAGGAGATGAGGTAATGATAGAGAAAGATGCTACCAACGAAGATGTTATGATTGTTGAGATCCTGCCCAGAAAAAATTACATCAACAGAACATCACCACACAACAAGAATCAGCAGCACATCGTAGCTTCGAATCTCGATCAATCCATCCTTCTCGCCACGTTCAAAGAGCCCAAAACATCCACCGGTTTCATCGATCGTTTTTTGGTGATATCAGAAGCCTATCAGGTGCCTGCCATAATCGTTTTCAATAAGACTGACATTCTCACAAACGAAGAGCGCGAAGAGCTTGATGATGTCATGAAAAGATATTCCGACATCGGTTATCAAACAATATCAATGAGTCTTACAACAGACAAGGGTACGGAAGCGCTGGAAAATATTTTGACAGACAAGCGAACGTTGATCAGCGGCCATTCAGGAGTTGGAAAGTCAACACTGATCAACAGACTTTATCCTGATTTTCATTTGAAAACCCAGGATGTGAGTAGCTGGAGCGGTAAAGGCATGCACACGACCACCTTCGCTGAAATGTTCGACTTGTCAAACAGGTCCGGTAGCATCATAGATACCCCCGGAATCCGCGAACTTGGACTTTTCAAAATGGAAAAATCGGAACTAGCTCATTATTTTCCTGAAATGCGCGAAAGGATGAATGAATGTCAATTCAACAATTGTCTTCACATCAACGAACCTAATTGTGCCATAAAAAATGCCATTCGAAAGAATGGCATTGATGAAGAACGATATTTGAGTTATTTGAACATGATGGATTCTCTCACATCAGGTACGTTTTGATGATTTTAGAAAGCATGTCTTTCCAAAAAATGAGCCACTTCCATTACTGCATGATTTTCTTTATAGGCAGATTTCAATTGTTGAGGGTATATGCTAACACCTTCAAAAATGTTGTAATGGAGGGTCAAAAACTGATCCTTATACTTGAAATCCCAGTTTAAGGTTTCTGATTCATCAACTTGATTGATGAAAATGACTTGGAGGTCTTCAGAAAGCGTGTGAGCGATCGCATAGAATTTTGAAATGCCGCAGTTATCGTCGATGACTGCTTCTGTGGCGCCGGATTTTGTTTTCAATTGATAAGACATGGTTTGGGTTTTTATAGGGTGATTAATAATTGGTATTGGGTGGTTAAAATTTCTTCCCTCCTCGGAATTTTT
>JAURKN010000093.1 GCA_030831725.1 Ferruginibacter sp. | reverse complement strand
GAACCTCATATAAAACAAGACTTGCTTCAGCTTGACAAAGTTCACATTTACCTGAGGCTCGTTGAACCAGTTGATCTTCCAATTTCATAATTCCCTTTTTTAAATTTTCGCTGCAAAGGTAATCAGTTACTCAAGTCATCTGTCGATCTATTTCAGACCAAACCACATTATAGTTAAACAGAATATTTATTATTTGCATTTTTGAAGTGGTAAATGTGTAATTTCTTTTCACATGCCTCTTTTTTGATTTCATTTACCAGGAAATTCAATTCGGAAGTAATATGATTTTTTTGGCTTCATATTTTTAATCAGTTAATTTCTGCGGTCCGATTCATCAAAAACTCTTTTTACCTTTTACTTTTGAATATGTTTACTGCAGACCAAACCCAATCACTTCAAAAAAACACATTAACCTGGCTGGAAAACTCCTCCTCGGTTAGCCCTGATAATATATCCGACATCCGCGATGTGCTTCGATTTCATGAACACAGATATTATGTGCTCAATGATCCATTGATTAGTGATGCTGAATACGACATGATTTTCAAAAAGCTTGAACTCTTTGAAAAAAATCATCCCGAATCTATCACCAAAGACTCTCCAACACAAAGGGTGGGAGCCGCTCTAATAAAAGATTTCCCCAAACGCCAGCACCTTGTTCCTATGCTTTCGCTTGAAAACTCTTACGACGAAAACGACCTTCGGGATTGGGACAGAAAAGTAAAAGAAGGTTCCGGTTTGGATGAGGTTGAATATACGCTTGAACCTAAGTTTGACGGTGCAAGCATCTCCCTGATTTATGAGGATGACATGCTTTTGAGGGGCGTGACAAGAGGGGATGGTGAAACCGGAGACGATATCACACCCAATGTTTTTCAAATCAGATCCATCCCTTTATCTGCTGGTTTTAGCAAATACAATATCCAGCAAATTGAAATACGGGGTGAGATCCTCATGAGTAAATCCAGTTTTAAAAAATACAATGAAGGTCTGATGGAAGAGGGTCTTCCTCCACTGGCGAATCCAAGAAATGCGGCTGCCGGCTCGCTCCGTATCAAAGATCCGAAAATCGTCGCTCAGCGTAATCTTGAGGGCTTTCTTTATCACGTAAGTTTTATTCAGTCTGATGAACAAAAACAAGAGACAACCATAAAAACGCATCACGACATGCTGAACATGCTTTGGAATCTGGGTTTCAGAAGTCCGAAAAATGAACTGCGTTGTTTGAAAGGCATAGATGCTGTCATTCGGGAAATAAACGAATTTGAATCTAAGCGTGACGACCTTCCTTACGAAATTGATGGTATGGTCATCAAAGTGAACAATCTCGATCTTCAGGATAAATTAGGGATGACAGCCCATCATCCTAGATGGGCCATGGCTTTCAAATTCAAAGCACGTCAGGCTACCACAAAACTCCTCGATGTTGAATTTCAGGTTGGCAGAACCGGAGCGGTAACGCCTGTTGCCAAACTCGAGCCCGTAGGTGTAGGTGGTGTAACCGTAAGCAGCATCTCCATTCACAACCAGGATTACATCAAAGAAAAAGACCTTAAAATCGGCGACAGGGTGCTGATAGAAAGAAGCGGTGACGTGATTCCCCAGATCGTAAAATCCCTTTCGGAGTGGAGAACGGGAGCTGAAAAAGAAATTAGCTTTCCCTCCACTTGCCCTGTTTGTAATGAGCAACTATTCAAGCCGGAAAATGAAGCGGTATGGAGATGCGTTAATGCAGGCTGTTCCGCTCAGGTGGTCGAAAAAATCATCCATTTCGCAAGCAAGGATGCCATGGATATACGAAGCTTGGGAGAGGCAAATGTCAGAAAGTTTTATAGTCTTGGTTTATTGAAATCAATTCCTGCTATTTACGAATTGAAGGAAGAAGATCTTCGTGGTCTCGAAGGATTTGGAAGCAAAAGCATTCAAAATCTATTGGATGCCATAGAAAAAAGCAAACAGCAGCCCTTACACAGACTGATTTATGCGCTTGGCATCAGGTATGTCGGCGAAACCACAGCAAAAACACTTGCACAACACATACATCAAATCACCGACTTAGCTCAGAAGGATATTGAAAGCTTACAACAGATTGAAGATGTGGGAACCAAAGTCGCCAACAGCATATATGAGTTTTTCAGACACCATGACAATTTGGAGATGATCTCACAATTAAAAACACTCGGACTCAAATTGGAAGCTGAGCCTCAATCTAATTCCAGTGGACATCTTGGAGGATCTACTTTTCTTTTTACCGGCACACTCAATAAACTCAAAAGAAGTGAAGCCGAAGCCATGGTTGAAGGGGCAGGGGGTAAATTGGTTTCAGGTGTCAGCAGTAAGTTGAATTACCTTGTAGCAGGTGAAGATGCCGGTAGTAAGTTGGAAAAAGCGAAGAAAATATCTTCTATAAAAATCATCTCGGAAGAAGAATTTTTATCCATGTTGAGTGCAAGTTTATAAAAATTGTTATATTTATAGGCGTTGTTTGAGCAAAGAGCACCTGTGAAATGAAAAACAACGCATCAATTCCGCCACCCTCCCCGGCTATGTCAAAGTAAAAAATAACAATACCAAGGCATATCTTTCATTGAAAACGAACGTTCATAGATTTTTATTAACCAAAGGCATAACCATTTTCTTATCCATCTCAAACTGCTAAAACCAAATTCCATGATTAAAAAAAATTCAGGAGAAGTCTGGAAGCAAATGCAATTCACAGGATATAAAAGTCTGAAGAAAAAATATGCAGTGTCCAATCACGGCAGAGCTGCAAGCTACACCGATTCGATAGAAAAAGACGGCACATTGCTGAATGGTTCTCTCACTTCCGGATATAGAACTTTGAACCTTCATGTGGAGAACGGAAACGGAACCATTTATCTGCACAGAGAGATTGCGAAAATCTTTTGCAAGAAAAAATCGCCGAAAGAAAAATATGTGATTCATATCAATCACAACCGAGCAGACAATCATGTCAAAAATCTGAAGTGGGCCAGCCAAACCGAGGTAAGTGATCATCAACAAAAAAGTCCGCTGAAAATCGCGTATAAAAAGAAACAGGCTAGCAAAACAGTTGGACTGAAACTTACACTCTCACAGGTCAAGAAGATCAAAGAAATGATCAACAATCCGAAAAGAAGACTCACTTACAAACAAATGGCAGAAAAATATGGGGTGAGCGAGATGACACTTTACAGAATCAAAAGCGGAGAAAATTGGAGCAAGGCTTGATTTGAGAAATCAAAGGTTTTATCACCCATTACAATTCCTATAAAAGAATTCCGACAATGAAGCGCTACATCAGCTTTTTTGTCGGTTTTTTATTTTCATATGAATATCAAAAAAATTGATGATTGCATTTTTAAAAAAGCTGCAGAAAAATAACCGAAAAGGATGGATAGATGAGAACAGACCGTCTTATGATTCCGCGAGAAAAGAATTTGAATCGATGATTGGAGATATCATCAAATCCATTTCAGCTTTCGATTCTTCCATAAAAAATGTGGAGCCGAAATCTTGTATTTTCAGAATCAATCGTGATGTCCGTTTCAGCAAGGATAAGAGTCCATACAAAACAAATTTTGCGGCATATATTCATGCTGACGGAAAAAAAGGAGAGGGCGCCGGATACTATTTACACATGGAACCCGGAGCTTCTTTTTTAGCAGCAGGCATATGGATGCCAGAGCCAGAACTTTGTGCTGCCATAAGACAAGAAATAGACTATCAGTTTGATGAATGGAAATCCATCATAAACAAGTCAAGCTTCAAAAAACATTTTACTGACGGATTGGACCAGTCGATGAAACTGAGCAGACCCCCAAAAGGGTATGACGAAACCAACCCTGCCATAACATACTTGAAACTGAAGTCGTTCATCGTCCGGAAAAACATTCCTGATACGATTTGGAATGATGAAGAAAGAACCACCTTCATCACATCCGCTTTAAAAGCGGCCAAGCCGATGATAGATTTTTTGAATCGTGCTAAAGAATGATCCAGAGTTGAAATTCACAAGTAATTCCCGCTTTTCTTTCAAAAAAAAACGAATAAGCGTGAGTTTTGTGCAAACGAGCAATGTCCAAGATCATCACTTCCAAAAACAGAACCAAGCGCGAGACGATTACCCTTCGTGCTGCGACATTGTTTCGCAAGAAAGGTTTTGCGGGAACTACCATGCGTGAGCTTGCAGAGGAGATGGGCATAGAAGCTTCAAGTTTGT
>JAURKN010000092.1 GCA_030831725.1 Ferruginibacter sp. | reverse complement strand
GCTCCGACATTCCGATTTTTCTCCATCAGCCCCACCATCGGTTCGAGCCAATCGACACTCACCTCAACATCACTGTTCAATAAAACATAATATTCTGCTTCTACTTGCCTCAAGGCCAAATTATAGCCATTCGCAAAACCTTCGTTACCCTTATTTTCAATAATCCTAACAGTCGGATATTCCCGTTTCATAAAAGCCAGAGAATCATCTGTAGATGCATTGTCCGCCAAAACAACTTCCATATTGCCATAAGAACTCTTCATCAGAAATGGCAGAAATCGTTCCAGGTATTTCCTGCCGTTCCAATTTAATATGACCACTGAGACTTTGGGTGATTCCATGATGAATGATATGGGATTGACGAGTTTTGCGTCTTGTATGATTATTGAATGCGTTTGATTGTTTACAAACTTACATTTTTAATCGTCGAATCGCTACTTTTACGCATGTTTTCATCCTATTTGAACTGGAAAAACGCGCTGGCTCTGTTTGCTATCGTCATTGTAACAGGAACGATATTCTATTCCAATTACCTCACAAAAAAAATTGCGGCTGATGAAAGGAAAAAAGTAAGAGTCTGGGCTGAATCACTGAAAACAAAAAGTACCACCAATGATCCTGCCGCGCTGAATCTGACCAATATCATTACCAATGAGAATACCGATATTCCTATCATTGAAACGGACGAATCTGACAGACCAACCGGGAATTACCTCAATCTTGATCCAGAAAAAATAAAAAAAGACTCCTTATATCTTACTGAGAAAGTCCGCGAATACCGTAATCAGCACAATAGCATCAAAGTAGACATATCTTCTGACCCCGTCATTTATAACAAATATTATTACGGCGATTCGAAGCTGCTCAATGAAGTTGGCTATTATCCCTTAGTTCAGTTGCTTATCGTATCTCTTTTCATTCTAATCACATTGATCTTGATCAGCACCAGCAACAGATCCACACAAAATCAGGTTTGGGCCGGAATGGCGAAAGAAGCAGCCCACCAACTGGGCACCCCGATTTCCAGTTTGGAAGGCTGGGTTGAAATGTTGAAACAAGACCATCAAGAGGACAATAAAATCATCAAAGAAATCGGCAAAGATGTGGACAGGTTAAAACTAGTCACAGACCGCTTTGGAAAAATCGGTAGCATTCCCATGTTAGAACAAACGCCTTTGATGCCGCAATTGGAGCACATGATCGACTATATCAAAAAGCGTTCAAGCGACAAGGTCCAATTTCGTTTTAATGCTATATCTCAGACGAATCTGATGGTTCCTATCAATATCCCTTTATTTGACTGGGTGATTGAAAATCTGTTGAAAAATGCGTTGGATGCTATGGAGGGCAAAGGCCTGATCAACATCACGGTTGAGCAGGAAAAGGAATCCGTAAAAATCGACATTCACGACAACGGAAAAGGGATTCCCAAAAAAGACTGGAATAAAATTTTCAAACCAGGTTTCACAACAAAAAAACGGGGATGGGGCCTTGGGTTGTCTCTCAGTAAAAGAATCATTGAACAGTATCATAAAGGACAACTTTTCGTAAGATCAAGCGAGCTAGGCAAAGGCACTTGCATCAGAATCGTTCTTAAAAAAACGAATTGAGTTTCTGCTACTTAAAATATTTCATTGAACATTTTTGTAGCCAAAAATAATGGTTCGAAGATCTGCTTGTTGAACATTATTTCTAAAAAAACGTCCTTTCATTACAATTGAAAGGATGTATGTGCGGCAAAGGAAATTATCCTCGCTTCGCCATAAAGCAAAAGCCCTGTATGATTAGATACAGGGCTTTTTATTGTGCGGCAAAGGAGATTATCCTCGCTGCGCTTCAATGATAAAGGGGGGGGGGGCTTACACCAAAAAGACCATCTCGCTTCGCTCGCCAATGCTTTTACTTTTCTTGCTCAGTCAAGTTTCACTTGCTTCGCCATAAAGCAAAAGCCCTGCATGATTAGATACAGGGCTTTTTATTGTGCGGCAAAGGAGATTCGAACTCCCACACCCTTTCGGGCGCTACCACCTCAAAGTAGTGCGTCTACCAATTTCGCCATCGCCGCATTGGAAATGAGTGTTTTCATTTTCGGATGGCAAAGATAGTATTTATCCCATAATTAAAAAACCTCCTCCTATCTATCGTTCATAAGACTCACTGAAATAGAAGTGCTTTCCCATTTTATAAAATGATTCGCCTATTTTTCCCCATCGTGTCATTATTCAACATTTTGCTCATAATTTTAGTTTTCCATTCCAAACAAACATCATTTAAATATTCCCTCATGAACAACAATATCACCTGTCCGAATTGTGGAAACACATTCGATGTGGAGAACGTCATCGCCGCCGACCTCGAGCAAAAAATCAAAAAAGATTACCAGGAAAAATGGAAAGAATCTCAGGAAAAGATTGCAATTGAAAAAAACAAACTGGCAACAGAGGTAGAGGCTTTCGAAGAAAAAAAGAAAAGAGAGAATCAGCTATTTCAGGAAAGATTGAACCAGGAAAAAAGCAAGATACACAGTGAATTGAGTGAACAGTTGAAATCCAGTTTGGCGAAAGATTTTGAGGAGAAGTTGCAATCACTTGAATCAAGCAACAAAGAACAGGAAGATCGCCTTAAAGAGGCAAAAGCAAAAGAGCTTGAATATTTGAAAAGAGAGAAAGAGCTTAAAAACAGGGAGGAAGAAATGGAGTTGAGTATTGAAAAAAGATTGCAGGAAGAGAGAAATACAATTGTGGACTCAATCCGTAAACAGGAAGCTGAACGTAACAAAATAAAAGAGGATGACATGATGCAAAAGGTTATGGAACTGGAGAAACAACTCAAGGATCAGAAGGACCTCGCAGATCAGATGAAGAGAAAAGCGGAACAAGGATCGATGCAGTTGCAGGGAGAGGTTCAGGAGCTCGCGCTGGAAGAACTGCTGCGAAATCACTTTCCTTATGACATCGTTACCGAAGTGGGTAAAGGCGTTAAAGGAGCGGATTGCATCATGACCATCAACAACCAATTTGGAAATGAATGTGGCAAAATCATTTTTGAAAGCAAAAGAACCGAAAATTTCGGTGGCGATTGGATAGACAAACTAAAAGCGGACATGCTGTCGCAAAAAGCAGACTTGGCGGTAATCGTAACCAAAACGATGCCTAAGGAAATGGAGCAGTTCGGCGAAAAAAACGGCGTGTATATATGCACCTTTAGAGAAGTCAAAAGTTTGACTCAACTCCTTCGCGCCGGCATCATACGCGTATTTGAGGCCAGAAAGAATCAGGAAAACAAAGGCGATAAAATGGTTGCACTTTACAACTATCTCACCGGTCCCGAATTTGTCGGCAACTGGAATGCAATCCGGGAAGGTTTTCGCAATCTGCGACAAATGCTTCAAAAAGAAAGAGACGATTTCGAACGCAACTGGAAGAAAAAAGAAAAACAACTCGAATTGATCATTCAAAACTCTTTGCAGATCTCAGGATCCATGCAAGGCATTGCGGGACAGCATGCGATAGATATGGAATTACAGGACAAAGAAGATGAGAAATGGATCGATGAATGATCTTAATTTTTTTTCATCATCAAACAGACATGTGCGCCTTCGATACAAAAACCGTTGGCAGTAAGCAGATCATCAGGCAATCCTGAATATTTGAGGCGGGCGGTCCATCCTTCTCCGGTGGTCATTACTTCCTTTATCTGTAAATCCCTTTTGAAATCCACTCCCATCTTTCCGATCAATTTATACGCCGACTCCTTAACGGTCCAACAAATGGTGGCTTTTTCATCATCCGAAACGGAATCGCCATGAAATCCCATAAACTCTTCTTCGGTCATGAATTTATCCTTTACCATCATTACCTTTTGACCCGGAAACTCGATATCCATTCCAACATGGTGTTGCTGACCGATCAAAACCCCTACCATTTGATTGGAGTGACTTACGGAAAAATCTACTCCTGTGTGTTTTGAAAAATAGGGCTTTCGATTTGGAGGAGCTATGATGTCATTTACATTCAGATCGGGCATCAAAAATTTCATCACATATCTTCCTGCTAGATGTTGTTTTCTCTTTTGAGCATGACCGATATGGTTTGCATCATAACCATCCAGAATAAAAAACGATTCAGGCTCATCCATCTGCCATAAGGCCCATTTCACGTGTTCGTTGATATTTTGTTGATAAAGCAATGGCATCAGCGGCTATGAAAATTCAGTTGAAAAAAAGGAAGCTTTTATTTTTACAAAGTAACAACCAATCACACAATAATGATTCTGAGCGATAAAAGAATACTGGAAGAGATGGATAAGGGAACGATTGTCATCAAACCTTACACGCGAACCTGCTTAGGCAGCAACAGCTACGATGTTCACCTTGGTGGAAATCTGGCCACATACGACAGCGATGAACTTGATGCAAAAAAACACAACACCATCAGTCATTTTCAAATCCCAGATGAGGGGTTTGTACTGCAACCCGACACATTATATCTTGGAGTGACCGAGGAATATACGGAGACGCATGCCCATGTGCCTTTTTTGGAAGGAAAATCTTCTACTGGTCGCCTGGGTATTGATATCCACGCGACAGCCGGTAAAGGGGATGTTGGATTTTGCGGGAACTGGACCTTGGAGATTTCTGTCAAAAAACCGGTAAGGGTATATAAAGGAATGCCTATTGGCCAATTGATTTATTTCCCGGTTGAAGGAGAGATTGAAGTGAAATACAATCAAAAATCAAATGCAAAATACAGCGGACAGCCCAATCGTCCTGTTGAGAGCATGATGTGGAAGAATTCTTTCTAACGAATACCCCATTTGTGTTTTCTGTAATAATCCATCACCAGAGATAAAACTTCTCTGTATGTGACTATCCCCTGTGGTTGCTTATGTGATTTCATGAATAATCCATAAAACTTGGTCACCCATGGTTCTATCGGATTTTTTTTGCTTTCGTAGTATTCATATAAGGCCTTGATGTCACCCCTAGCTTCGAGCGGCAGCTTTTTCTGGAATTCTCTGGCTTTTGATGAGTCACAGTCGTACAATGCCCTGTTTGCATAAATGAACATCTGAACACGGGTCGAATACAGTAAAGCACTGTCCTTGCTATGTTCTGAAGCGTAAAAGGCTAAAAAATTGGCATCATCCTCCCTGGCATAGCCCAACTGATGTGCGATTTCATGCGCCGCAACAAAACTTTTCAATGTTTTGGGATATTCTTGATCCATCTGTGCCTCTCCGGTAAAAGGATTGTAGTACCCCGAAATACCGAGATAAGCAATCCCTTTGCTAAATAATGATTTCTTCACCCTCAATCTTTTCGACTCTTGTAATGAAATTATTTTTGCCGAATCATATGCTTTTCGAATAGCATGATTGATCACGTCCCAATTTTGTTGATGTGTAGACCTATTGTTTTGTAACTCCGCAATCAGGGTTTCATTCAACCTGACCAACTCCCCAAGGTTGTATTTTTTTTCACTCAATTGAAATCGACCTGATATCTGAGGTCGGAAGTAATGCAAACCCCAAACCCAAAGAAAAATCAGGTATGTCGTCAAAAGAAACACAAAAAGACGGTATGATGCTTTCTTTAATATCACTACCGCGGCAAGAGTCTTTCGTGCTTTGTTTAACAACTTGATCGAATGTCCCATTACATATAAGAGAACAACAGTGTAAAAGATATCCCCTATTGAAAAAGGCAGGTAAGCAGTTATGAGTGGAATTCCCTTCACCCAAATCGGATACCAGCCATTTGTGAAAATATTTTCAACGATGAAGGTATTTGATGCAAAGATTAGTGTGAAAATGGTGGTTACCATCAAAAAGATGGCAATCCGATAACGGGCCAAGAAAGGTATGATGGCGTTAAATTTGCGCATGATTTACGGGTTAAAATTAGGTTTCAAAGCCGTCCCAAGGTTCAATTTTTAATATAAACTGCTGAAAATGAGGGCATGAAGGCTTGTGAAAGGATAAAAATCATGGAATAGGTCCTTTTTTATCAAAAAAAAGACTACCTTTGCCCTCCTTTAATCGAAGCTCTATGGCAAATAAACGGGCATATGAGATCGCTTTCGTTGGATTGAAGCCCGGTTTGCACGAGTTTCGTTATGATTTGGATGAAAAGTTCTTTTTAGAAAGAGGAGTGACTGATTTAGAGCATCCCCAGGCACAGATAAAAATGTTGCTTGATAAGAATGCAGGATTCATGTTGCTGACATTTGAAATCGGTGGTTCTGCCGGATCCATATGTGATCGTTGCGGAAACCCATTGAAACTCGACCTTTGGGATGAGTTTAAGATGTTGGTTAAATTGGTCGACAATCCGATAGAAATGAATGAACAGGAGGAAGATCCCGATGTTTTTTACATTTCAAGAAACGAAAGTCACCTCGACGTAGAAAACTGGTTGTATGAATTCGTGCTTCTCAGTGTTCCCATGCAAAAAGTATGTGCGAACGATGAAAACGGCCGATCGACATGCAATGAGGAAGTGCTTGAAAAGCTGAAAATCATGAAGGAAAGCCACAATGAAACTTTGTCCAACAGCATTTGGAAAGGATTGGACAAATTCAAGGGCAATTAAAAATAAAGTTCGTAAACAAAATAAAAAAACAAAGCCATGCCTAATCCCAAACGACGTCATTCGCAGCAGCGCAGTGCCAAAAGAAGAACGCACTACAAGGCTTCTGAACCCACGTTGAGCGTGGATTCAACAACTGGCGAAACACATGTTCGTCACCGCGCACACGTTAGCGAAGGTAAATTGTACTACAAAGGAAAATTAGTAGCTGAAAAGGCCCCTCTTAAAGCCTAATCATAATTATTCATTTGTTCATGTATTCCAAAACCGGGAAGTTATTCATTACTCGCGGTTTTGGAATTTTATTTTAACCCTCAAGGCATGATCAACATTGGATTAGACATGATGGGCGGTGATTTCGCTCCCGCCGAAGCAGCAAGAGGCGTGCACGATTACTTCAATCAACACGATTCCGACTGCCACCTCACATTGCTGGGAAACGAATCCGCCATTCGGATTGAGTTGGAAAAATTTGCAATTCCTTCCGACAAGATCAGCATCATAAACACAAGCCAAACCATAGAGATGCATGAGCATCCCACTCGTGCATTGAAAGAAAAAACAGATTCTTCCATCGCAGTTGGCTTTCATCAACTTGCCAACGACCAAATTGATGCTTTCATCAGTGCCGGGAATACCGGAGCGATGATGGTTGGATCCCTTTTCAGCATAAAAACCATAGAAGGTGTTATCCGTCCAACGATTGGTGCTTATATCCCTAGAGAAGACGGATCACTCGGTCTCCTGCTGGATGTAGGATTGAATTCAGATTGTAAACCGGAAAACCTGAATCAATTTGCGGTTTTAGGATCTCTGTTTGCCGAAAAAGTTCTAGGCATAGAAAATCCTCGTGTCGGTCTGATCAATTTGGGAGAAGAGGAAGGGAAAGGAAATCTACTGGCACAGGCCACGTATCCGCTTTTGAAAGATAATCAGCAAATCAGGTTTATCGGAAACATAGAAGGCAGAGACATCCTAATCAACAAATCAGACGTGATGGTTTGTGAAGGATTTACCGGAAACGTCATGCTGAAATTCGCCGAAAGTTTTTATGACTTGGTAAAAAGAAGAAATATAAACGACGAACACCTCAACCGATTCAATTTCGAATCATATGGTGGAGTTCCTGTTTTAGGCGTTTCCAAACCGGTGATTATCGGACACGGCATTTCCGGATCGAAAGCATTCTGCAATATGATCATTACCGCAAAAAGGATGGTTGAAGTTGATCTTATCCATAAGATCCGCAATAGTTTCGCAAATTGACTTAATTTTACTCCAAATTTTAATTTCAGATATATGAAATCAATAACAACAAAAATCTCTTCTTTATTACTGGTTGGTCTGATTGTATTTCAGGCGTGCAAAAAAGAAACACAGCCTACACCCAACAATAACAATCCTGACCCTTGCGCGAATGTTTCGATTACGATTTCCGCAACAGCAACATCTGCTACACCATGTTCGTCTACCAACAACGGAGCTATAACAGTTACCGCAACTGGATCTACAGGATATACCTATAATATCAATGGAGGTGCATATCAAT
>JAURKN010000091.1 GCA_030831725.1 Ferruginibacter sp. | reverse complement strand
TGCGAATGTGTCACCTGCTCCCGTAGGGTCGAAAACTTCTTCCAAAGGCAGTGCCGGTGCGAAAAACACATGATTCTGATGGAACAACAAGGCTCCATGTTCTCCTTTCTTGATGATAAGAAAAGCAGGACCCATATCCATGATGATTCGCGCCGCTTTTACCAAAGAGATTTCACCACTCAACTGGCGGGCTTCAGCATCATTCACCAAAAGTACATCCACTTTTTTCAACACTTCTTTCAGATCGTCCATCGCCACATCCATCCAAAAATTCATGGTATCCATCACAATCAGCTTAGGTCTGGTTTTCATCTGATTGATCACACTCATTTGCAATTTGGGCATCAGATTTCCCAGCATCAAAAACTCACTGTTTTGATAACTCTCAGGAACAATCGGGTTGAAATCCGCTAGCACATTGAGGTCTGTAACCAACGTGTCCCTGGAATTCATATCCAGATGATATTTACCACTCCAGAAAAACGACTTTTTATCTGAAACCACCTCTACACCATCCATATGGATATCCCTTTTTTTCATCGCTTCCAATTCTTCTGCAGGGAAGTCGTATCCGATGATCGAAATCTGGTTCACCGGTGTTACAAACTGACTGGCTGAATAGGCTACGTAAGTTGCGGATCCGCCTACGATTTTATCTACTTTTCCGAATGGAGTTTCAATGGCGTCGAATGCCATGGTTCCTACTGTGATGAGTGACATGTGGTTTGGTGTTGATGAAAAATCGCTGCAAAAGTAGGGCAATATGACCGCAATTATCTTGCAAAGCGGCTTATTTTGTTTTACATTGTGAATTATGCTGATACAACTTCATCCGGACAACCCTCAACCCAGAGTAATCAAACAGGCTGTAGATTGTTTGAAAAGCGGCGGTGTGATCATTTATCCAACGGATACCATTTACGGATTGGGCTGCGATATTTTTCAGCCGAAAGCGATTGAGAAGATATGTGCGATCAAAAATATTCAGCCAGAAAAGGCACAATTCTCCTTCATTTGCAGCGATTTGAGTCATCTTAGTGATTTTACAAAAAGCATCTCTACTCCGATGTTCAGATTGCTCAAAGCGCACCTGCCCGGTCCATTCACCTTCATTCTGCCTGCCGGAAAACAGGTCCCTAAATTGCTTCAAACCAAAAAATCCACCATCGGTATCCGCGTGCCCGACAATAAAATTTGTCAGATGCTGATTGAACAACTCGGACATCCCATCATCAGCACTTCCTTGCCCGGAGAATGGGTGGAGGACTACACCGATCCGGAAATCATGCAGGAAAATTTCGGCAATCGGGTAGATCTGATTTTGGATGGAGGTATCGGAGGCATTGAACCTTCTACCGTAGTGGACTATACCGGAGAAGAACCGATAATCATCCGACAGGGCGCCGGAATGTTGGAGATCTAAATGATCACAACTCTTTATTTTCTGGTAGAATATTGAAACTTTTTCGATGATGGATACAAAGTCCATGTTCTTCTATCGCCCTTCGATGATCCGCTGTTCCATAGCCTTTATTTTTATTCCAGCTGTAAACCGGAAATTCATGGTGCAGTTTTAGCATGTATTCATCGCGGTAAGTTTTAGCCAAAACACTTGCGGCTGCTATGCTAGCAAACTTGCCGTCGCCTTTTACAATGCATTGATGCGGAATATTGGAATACTTTAAAAATCGATTCCCATCAATCAATAAAAAATCAGGTTGTGGATTTAATTGTTGAATACTTAAATGCATCGATGTAAAAGAGGCCTGTAGAATGTTGATGATGTCGATGTCTTTGTTACTTACCGAAGCAACACCAAAGGCAATACTTTCCTGTTCTATGACTGGTCTCAACAGGTCACGTTGCTTTTCTGAAAGTTTTTTACTGTCGTTTAAGAGGGGATGATGAAAATCTTTGGGTAAAATTACTGCTGCGGCAAAGACAGGTCCGGCATAGCAACCTCTTCCGGCCTCATCCACCCCTGCTTCGAGAAGCTTTTTGTCTAAATATGGCAACAGCATATGAACAAATTTCTGTGTTTTCAATCGAAAAATTCAACCATTCCTTAATTCATCCACACATATTTTACCTTTGCACTCGGAAAATGTCAAAAGCAGCTGATCTTGACCACTTTTGATTAACTACAATTCAATTTTGACTTTTACCATATAAAAAATACAAACGATGATTGAGATGTCTGACAGAGCGCGAAAAGATTTGTTGATTTCCCGCTGGCTTTGGATCGGGGTTTTCATGATTGTGATACAGGTGGTGCTCGGTGGTATCACTCGACTTACCGAATCGGGTTTATCCATAACAGAGTGGAAGCCGATCACAGGAGCGTTACCTCCTATAGGCGATGCGGCATGGCAAATAGAATTTGAAAAATACCGAGGCACAGATCAGTTTAAATATGTGCATCAACATTTTTCGATGAGCGAATTTAAATTCATCTTTTTCTGGGAATGGTTTCATCGACTTTGGGCTCGAATGATGGGACTGGTTTTTCTTTTCGGATTTATCTATTTTCTCGCAAAACGGATGTTCACGAAAAACATGATTGTTCCTATGGTTGTACTCTTTTTCCTCGGAGGCATACAAGGTGCAATTGGTTGGATTATGGTAAGCAGTGGGTTGGTGCCTGAAAAATATTTTGTAGGACATGTCGAACTTACCACCCATTTTGTTGCGGCACTCGTCTTATTGGTCTATACCTGTTGGTTCGCCCTTCGACTCTCGCCTTTCAAAAAGCATATCATCGATCATTCATCCACCCGAAAATGGCTGATTTATTTTTCAGTTCTCTTTCTCATACAATTGATTTATGGTGGTTTCATGGCCGGATTGAAAGCGGCTGTCATTGCTCCAACATGGCCAGATATCAATGGCAGTTTCGTTCCTGAAAATGGATGGTCCCTTTCGCCGTATTTCATCAATTTTATCAACGACCCGCTTGTGGTTCATTTCATGCACCGCG
>JAURKN010000090.1 GCA_030831725.1 Ferruginibacter sp. | reverse complement strand
TTACTGAAGAATGGATGGATGAATATAACCTGAGAAGACCTCATGAGTCGCTTGGAAATCTGACACCGAATGAATGGAAAATGAAACAATTAAAACCCGAATTATCAACTTTTAAATTGTAGGAGAAACGGGGTACTTACACAATCATACCTAAAATTATAATCCACCAAAATACCCAAAATAAAGAAAGTAAAAACCGGGACGCCGCATGCAATAATTTGAAAAACTTTATCCAAAATGGTTTTTGGATATGATACCAGTCCGGTAGTTTTTTATCATATTCACCAATGGCATCATTTAACGCGAAGGGTATTGAAAATAAAATAATCAACAGGAAAATCATCATGATTAAAGTGTTCTTTATTTTCTTTAACTATTAATGTATCAATCTCAATTACCTATTGATGAGATCAAATAAGCCAGCATAAATTTTTCAATCTGTTCATCACTGTACTCCTCTTCTTCCAATATGGAAGGGTGATAGTTGAGCCAGCTCCTTGTCTTGAAATCATAGTACTTTGCTCTATCCTCACCCAGGAATAATTTATAATTCAGCTTTGGCTTTCCCACAATGATATAACCTGGATAATACCAAGTCATATCATTTTGCATCATATACTCAATAGTGATTAGCATCATAGCTCTTCCCAAACTGTATTTTGAATAAGACGGATCAAAAAAATGAAGTCCGGATGCTGCGGCTTTCATCCCGACATCAAACATTCCTGCTGCTATCAATTTGTTTCCATCCCTGATCCTGATGATATGGGAGTTGTATATCGACTTAGATTTTACTCTTTTGTACAGATAACTGAAAAGCGATTCATAGCCATCAAAGTTGATTGATTTCCTATATCGTTCATACAGTTCATGTTCTTCATCTGAATTGTCTTCAAACTTCTCAATACTTATAGCAAACTGCTTAATCTTTCTCAACAGACGCCGATGTGATGACAACAATTCAAATTTATTGATATTGTATCTGAGCCACCATACCCTTTTGATTGTATCTGTGCTTCCTTCTTCATATAGGTTGTGAGTTGAGGTAAATATATCCTGCTTCATCCTGAACCATCCACGAGCCAGATATCTGTCAAATGAAATTGGAGTGAGTTCCTCGGGACACCTTTTTATATGATAAATATCTTTTCCCTCTTTCTTTTCCATTAGAGATCAGTTCAATTTTTAAACACTATCCCTCTATTGCATCAGTTTTGCAGCACAGTAAACACATCCAGGATCATCACAAGCAACACTAAATTCCATGCGATTTGTTTTGTCCCAAATATGCCCAAGCCATTCATTGAATCCTTCATGATCTTCTTCGTTGAATGTATATACTCCATTTTCAATTTCCGGATAATGAAACTCAAATTTCATACTGTTCTTTTCCTTAAAGTTTTCCCTCATCAGCATGGAATACATCATGGCCTGCCTCCAGTATTGTGTTCCCGGCTGGCCATGGTCGCTGAATAGTTTCAATTGGTCTTTATACCGACCGGTTTTGTAGTCGATCACCTTAACTTCATCACCATTCACTTCAACACGATCAAGCTTGCCCTTGATTTTAACCCCATTGGATAGGACGGCATGGAATTCACCTTCGATATGACTGGGGGTTTTATGAATCGGGTTGTTTCTCAAATAATGCGGAACCAACCACTTGGCATAGATTTTGTATTTTTCAAAGTGCGTACTGTGGAAGAGATGTTTTTGTTTGTTCATCTCCTGATCTATAAGATCAAAAATGAAATTGGGAATGGTCTCACGGTTTTCGTTAGCAGCATACCGCTGTAGTACATTGTGAACTACTGTTCCAAAAATGGGGGCCTCACTAAAAAATCCACCCATTTTGAGCACCTGTGTAAACAGAAATTCATTCTGACACCTTTGCCACACTCCCGTACTGGTGGGAGAAATTTCAAAGGAGTTGATCTTTTCGCGAACCAGATTCATCAGCTCCTCATCAGCTTGGATGGTATAGCTGTCAACTGCGATTTCAGGAAGCGGAAAGTCTTCCACAATTTCAAGTTCAACACCATTCATGGTTCCGAAGGTTTGAAGTAGGGCTGTAATGGATGTTTCCTTATCAGAAGCGGTTTTTCTGTGCACACTCACATGCAATGTAGTTTGTGCACGTGTGCAGGCAACATAAATTAACCTTCGCATGTCATCCAAGGAATCCGCTTCCGGTGAAATGAAACGATTCAATAGATCCGGAACTTTAATGGAACCCCTGTGGTCATGATTTTCCCAGTTTTTATTGTGGCAGGCTATAAGATAGACCGTATCATATTCCAATCCCTTGCTTCCATGGATGGTGGAAAGAATGACAGCATCATCATCTAAAGTTTGTTCATTTGACTCTACTTTAATAGCGATCTGATTTTGATCGTGGTACCAGAGAAAATCAGCCAGCGACACTATATTTTTGTAACGGTCTGTCTCGAGAAACATTTGTATGAAATCACTCCATGCTTTTTTTTCTTCTTCACTCAACATGATATCTGCACCTGCAAAAACGGCTTCATCCAATAAATGAATGATTCGATTGTTTAAGGGTTCATTTTTTGTCTCAATTAGTTCGTCTATTGCAGTTGACAGTTTATTGAAATATTGAATTCCATTGTGATGATTTTGAAGCCATTGATAGAGATTATAATTCTTTTCATTTCTTGATTTAATGAATGCTTTAATGAGCTCATTGGCATTAGGCTTTAATAACATGAACTGTGTAAAAAAACCTGCAGCATTGTATCCTCCACTGTCCTGATTTTTAATGAATTGAATCAAATAAAAAATCGACTTTCCAAAATATCCTTCCAAAAGATTTCCACCTTGTATATTGCTTTGCCAGGCAATGTTATAAAGCAATAGCCATTTCTTAAGAGGATCAAAGTCGGCATGCCGACGTGCCAATATCGCAATTTGCTCTGCATCTTTTCCGTTGTTCAACTGCTGTGCGATAGACTTTGCAATATCACAAGCTTCTTGTTCTGCATTTTCAAATGATTTGAAAGAAGGTAAAATAGGGTCTATGTCTACGTATTTTCTGTTTCCCGCAATCAGCGCTTGTTGTTTTTCTGGTTGTCTATTGCAATTTTGTCTAATCAGACCGAATGCTTCCTGCAACAATAATGAAGTACTTCTGTAATTGGT
>JAURKN010000089.1 GCA_030831725.1 Ferruginibacter sp. | reverse complement strand
GTTTTGGAATCTCTTTTCATCTTTAACACTCCATCTTCCAATTGCACATCCTTGATGGTAAAGTGCTTTTTCAGGAAAAACCAGTTTGTCGCGTCTGCGGAGGCTTTGCCCGCAAACACCAAGGTATCGCCGGATTTATCACGAATCAGCAACTTTTCAAATTCGATGCTGTGAAAAAAAGACAAGTCAACACGACTGATGCTCACTTCCGCGCCCAATTTTTTGCTCAGGGAGTTTGCGGCCTTTCCAACGAGCCAAGTTTGAACGTTCGGAAGCTGAATTAAACCGTATAATGAAACTAAAAGCAGAATCAGTACGATCAATACACGGGATGATATTTTGAGCGCTTTCTTCAGTGTAGGAGATTATTGACAAATTTAGCCATAAATAAGCTATGACAGCGTTTATTATGACTGATTTTGATGCAAAAACCATGCCTTTTCATCTCATTTTGAACAGAAGTCCTTTGCTTCATTTTGATTAATTTCACATCCTAAATCAAAATAGAATGAAAAATTTGATGCTGGGTGTGTTGTTGACTTTACAGCTTTCTGCTATTTCACAGCAATTGATAAGTCCTGATGAATATCTTGGGCATGCTCTTGGAAGCGCTTATACGCCTCATCACAAAATTGTTTCTTATTTCAAATCCATTGCCGCATCAACTCCGCTCCGTAGCAAACTTTTCGAATATGGAAAAACCAACGAAGGGAAACTGCTGATGGTCCTCGCCATCTCATCCGAATCAAACATCGCCAACCTTGAAGAGATTCGTAAAAACAGTCTTCGTTTCACAGGCATGTTGACCGAAAAGTCTCCCGATTATTCGATGCCGGCTATCGTTTGGCTCAGCTACAATGTCCATGGTAATGAGCCAAGTTCCTCCGAAGTCGCCATGAAAATGGCACATGGACTTCTGGCAAACACAGATACAAGATTCTCCTCTTGGTTGAAGAATACCGTCGTTCTGATAGATCCTTGTCTGAATCCGGATGGAAGGGATAGATACGTCAACTGGTTCAATTCGCAATTAGGTTCAATGCCCGATGCAACACCATGGTCTAGAGAACACGATGAGCCTTGGCCGGGAGGGAGGTCTAATCATTATTATTTCGATTTGAACCGCGACTGGGCTTGGCAAACTCAAGTGGAAACCAGACAAAGAATGGAGTTGTATCATCAATGGATGCCATCGATTCATGTCGACTTTCATGAGCAATATCCCGAAAATCCATATTACTTCGCACCTGCCGCTGAACCATACCATCAGGCTATTTCAGAATGGCAAAGACGTTTCCAGCAAACCATCGGGAAAAACCATGCGGGCTATTTTGATCAGTTTGGTTGGCTCTATTTCACCAAGGAGATTTTTGATCTCTTCTATCCCGCTTATGGCGATACGTATCCCATTTTCAGTGGTGCTGTGGGTATGACCTATGAGCAGGCTGGTCATTCTCCCGGAGGACTTTCTATCGAAGTGAAAGGGGATACCCTCAGCTTGAAAGACAGGATTGAACATCACTTCACCACAAGCTTGAGTACGATTGAAGTGGTATCAAAAAATGCGAAAGAGGTGAATAAAGCTTTTGCCGATTATTTTTCAAACACCATCAAATCGGGCTCAGGCATTTACCATAGCTATCTGATCAAAAATGAAAATCACGATAAGATTAAAACAATCATGAAATTGTTGGATGCCAACAAGATCAGTTATGGTAAGATCAAACAGACTGCCAATTTCAAGGGATATCATTACTCAACAGGGAAAGAGGAGGGAGTCAGTGCAGGAGAATCGGATCTTATTGTAACCACGCATCAGCCTAAGGGCATACTAGCGAGGGTCTTGCTCGAGCCGCACGCCCAGCTTGCAGATACCCTGACTTACGACATAACCGCATGGTCTTTGGCTTACGCCCATGGTTTGGATGTCTATGCTCTTAAGGAAAATCCGGCTACCATAGAGATGAAAATGAATATGGCTGCGAATACAGTTTCATCAGCTGCTTATGGTTATCTGATGAATTATCAATCTCATGATGATGCAATCATGCTTTCTGAATTGCTGAAAATGGGTGCGCATGTTCGTTACAGTGAAAAATCATTTGAAACAGGTGGAAAAAAATGGGGCAGAGGCACGCTCATTTTGCTGAGGCATGAAAATAAAAAAGGGTTTGATCAACTACTATCATTTATGCAAACACATTCTGATAAATTCTCCGAATTGTCATCCGGAATGGTAGACGTCGGTTTTGATATGGGCTCAGAAAAAATAAGAGAGATCAAAGCACCCAAAGTAGCTTTAATCACAGGTTCTTCGATGTCGCCTTATGCGATTGGAGAAATTTGGCACTGGATGAATTCTTCGCTCAAATACCCGGTTTCGCTTTTGAATTCGGATCGTGTGGATGAATCGGTTTTGGATGAAATCCAAGTGTTGATTGCTCCGGATGGAAGATTCAAAATGTTGACTGAAAAAGAAAGTGCACTTAAAAATTGGGTGAAAAAAGGAGGAAAATTGATTGTGATGGAAGGTTCCTTAAGTCAATTGGCTTCTGGTGATTGGG
>JAURKN010000088.1 GCA_030831725.1 Ferruginibacter sp. | reverse complement strand
TGATGTATCCGATGGGGGCGTCAAACCAAACATAAAGTACTTTTCCTTCGCTGCCTTCTATTTCCTGAGGTACTTTGACGCCCCAGTCCAAATCTCTGGTTACTGCTCTTGGCTGAAGTCCGGCATCAATCCAGCTTTTGCATTGCCCAACCACGGTGGGCTTCCAGTCGGACTGATGCGATTCGAGAATCCACTTGCGCAAAAATTCTTCATGTCGGTTCAATGGCAGATACCAATGTGTGGTTTTCTTTTTGGATGGGGTTTGCCCGCTGATTGTGCTTTTGGGGTCTATGAGTTGTTCCGGACTCAATGATGTTCCACATTTTTCACATTGGTCTCCGTAAGCTTTTTCGTATTTGCAAATCGGACATGTTCCGCTGATATAACGGTCAGCTAGAAACGATTTGGCAGCATCATCATAAAATTGTTCTGATTCCTTGATTTCAAGATCTCCGTTCTTTTCCAACTTTCGGAAAAAATCCTGTGCGGTTTCATGATGAATCGGTTCGGAAGTCCGGTGATAGATGTCGAATGAAATGCCCAGATCTTTCATGTTGCTGTCCAGCAGCGCATGGTATTTATCAACTATCTCTTTTGGTGTTGTCTTTTCCTTTTGAGCCTGCATGGTTATTGCTGCGCCATGCTCGTCGCTTCCACATACAAAAACAACATCCCGATGCCTGGCTCTGAGGTATCGGACATAAATGTCTGCGGGTAAATAAGCCCCGGCAAGGTGACCAAGGTGTTTCGGTCCGTTTGCATATGGCAAAGCCGAAGTGATCAAATAACGTTTTGGAGTACTCATCAGCACAAAAATACCGCCATTAAACAGCATTCCAAAATCTTAAGTAATGTCACTTGAAGAGTGGGGGGGGAGCATCTTTCCCTCATTTTGGTTATTTTCGGGTTTAGACTGTCTCATTATGCAGAGAAAGAAATTTATCGTTTCCCTTTTGGCAACAACAGGATGGGGTGTTTCTATGACATTGCCTGGGGCATCTGTCGCTGCTGAATTAGTCAATCACGATAAAATCATATTTCCTCCTTATTTAAAACCAGGTGATTGTATCGGCATTCCTGCTCCGGCTGGCTTTATTTCGGAAAATGACGTTAAACCCATGGTGAACGCCCTTAAAAACTCAGGTTATCAGGTGAAATTGGGCAAAACCATCGGGCAAAAATTCTTTAACTTCTCTGCAAATGATCAGGATCGGTTGGCCGATTTACAGGAAATGATCGATAACCCAAACATCAAGGCCATTTGGATTGCCCGAGGAGGATACGGATTGATGCGTATTTTGGATCAACTTCATTTAGACAAGCTTAAAAAGAATCCGAAATGGATTATCGGTTTCAGTGATGTTACCGCCTTGCACCTTCATTTGTTCCGACAAATAAACCTTGCTTCCATTCATGCTAAAATGAGTCATGGTTTTGCTGCTGATCCAACTACGCTCGATGCCAATCAAATCAATTCTTTGGATAGCGCACTCCATGCAATAGAGGGCGTTCCTGCAAATTGCTACTGTCCTTCGCACTCAGAAAATCGGCTGGGCAAAACAGAAGGGATTTTGGTAGGAGGAAATCTGAGTATCATACAATCCTTACTCAACAGCGATTCCGACATAAATACGGACCATAAAATTTTATTTGTAGAAGATACCGGGGAGTATCTGTATCAAATAGACCGAATTTTTACCAGTTTACAAAGAGCAGGCAAATTAAAAAAACTCAAGGGTTTGATTGTAGGCGGATTCAATCTTAAAAAAGATGATGAGGGTGAAGAGTTTGCGTACAATTTGCAAGAGATCATACTTCAAAAACTGGAGGGTACCCACTTTCCGGTGTGCTTTAACTTTCCGGTTGGTCACCAAAAATTAAACATGGCTTTAAAATGCGGAGGCATGTATCGCTTGCAGGTTAAAACGAATGAGGTGTGGTTGCAAGAGATCTAATCATCCTTCAATTATGCCGTTTATAGATTTACTATCCCATTTTGGATTTCGTTTCTTTATTTTTATGTCATATAATTTCAACATGAATAAATTTATATTTCCGCTGGGTTGCTTATTGTTTTCAACCGGCCTTTTTGCGCAGCAAAAATTGCTTACGATGGACGAAGCCATGCTCAAAGCAAGAACCACTCTCGCTCCAGAAAACCTGAAACAGCTTCAGTTCATTAAAGGCACTGATGATTATGTGTACCTGAAAAAATCAAATGGAATGGATATTTGGATGCGTGGGCATTTCAGCAAAGATGCGCAACCATTTCTTTCATTGTTCGACATCAATCAGCAGCTTCGAAATTCCGGATTGGATACGTCAACATCCATGCCTTCGATACAGTTCGAAAAAGATGGCTACCTTTTATCCATGCCCGATAGAAAAGTAAGGGTGAAAACAGGACAAAAAGCTGAGGTCTTGATTACCAAAGAATGGATGAACAAGGAAAACGCAGAGCAAGGTCCTGATGGTTCTGTCGCCTATCTCGAAAATCATAATCTATTCATCGCTCGAAACGGGAAAGCGGTTCAGGTTACTACCGATGGTTCTGATGATATCGTTTATGCGTCAACGGTACATCAAAGTGAGTTCGGAATCAGCAAAGGAACTTTCTGGAGCACTTCAGGAAATGCTTTGGCATTTTACAGAATGGACCAATCCATGATTCCTGGATATCCTATTGTTGACTGGACTTCCAGACCTGCAAAGAACAATAACCTGAAATATCCGATGGCCGGCGACCCAAGCCATCATGTTACCATAGGTGTATATCAACAAGCTAGCGGAAAAACCATTTGGTTAAAAACTACCGGACCCGAAGAACAGTACCTGACCAATGTGTGTTGGAGTCCCGACGATCGTTTTGTATTTGTTGCCATCGTAAATCGTGAACAAGATCACATGTGGTTAAATCAGTATGATGCTTCAACAGGTGAATTTGTAAAAACGTTGTTTGAAGAAACCGATGAGAAATATACGGAGCCTCAGCATCCGATGTTGTTTGTGAAAAATGCGAAAGATCAATTTATTTGGCAAAGCAGGAGAGATGGATGGAATCATCTCTATCTGTACGACTTACAGGGGAATTTGATAAAGCAGTTGACACAAGGCAAATGGGAGGTAACGGAAGTGAAAGGTTTTGATGACAAAGGAGAAAGACTGTTTTACATGTCAACCGAAATCTCACCACTGTCTAGAAACTTATATTCTATCACATTAAAAAATGGTAAGAAAACTGAACTCACACGTGGGGATAGAATGCATCAGGCAATGATCAGTTCAAATGGAGAATATGTGATGGATGTTTCCAGTGATGTCAATCTGCCAAGAAGTATTCAAATTCATGAAAGCAAAACGGCAAAATCTAAAAATCTGTTGCAGGCGATGGATCCGCTCACTGGTTATGCCAAAGGCGAACTGTCCATTTTTACATTGAAAAGCAATGATGGTTTCGACCTATATGCCAGAATGTATAAGCCTGTTGGTTTCGATTCTTCAAAGAAATATCCTGTCATCGTGTATTGGTATGGTGGCCCGCATGCACAAATGATCACTAAAAGCTGGAATGGCGGTGCGGGAGATTACTGGTTTCAGTATATGGCTGAAAGAGGTTATATCGTATTTACCGTCGACACTCGTGGCAGCTCAAACAGAGGTAGGGATTTTGAACAGACCATTTTCAGAAGAGCCGGTGAGAAACAAATGGAAGATTTGTTGGTGGGCATCAACTACCTCAAGTCGCTCAGATATGCAGACTCAGAAAGAATGGGACTGTTTGGATGGAGCTATGGCGGTTTCATGACCACCAATTTCATGCTGAGTTATCCGAATATTTTTAAAGCAGGTGTAGCTGGAGGTCCGGTGATCGATTGGAATTATTATGAGATCATGTACACAGAGAGATACATGGATCGTCCGCAGGAAAATCCAGAGGGATATGCATCTACCGATCTGACCCGAAAAATTGGAAATTTGAAAGGAAAACTTTTGTTGATCCATGGTATGCAAGACAATGTGGTTGTTATGCAGCACTCTGTTAAATTGGTGAAAGCGGCTGTTGATAAAGGAGTACAGGTTGATTATATGATCTATCCCGGTCACGAACACAACGTCACTGGAAAAGACAGGGCTCATCTGTATCAGAAAGTCACAGATTTCCTAACCCTGCATTTATCCGAATAATATGAAAATTTTACAACTCACTGATCTTACCAAGAGCTACGGCAAAATAAAGGCGTTGGACAAAGTCAGTTTCGATGTTCCAGAAGGCACGATCTTTGGGATATTAGGACCTAACGGAAGCGGTAAAACGACGTTGCTCAGCATTGTTCTTGATGTGCTGAGATCCGACGGAGGTAGCTTCAAATTGTTTGAAGAAGAACCCAACGCATTTCATAGAAAAAGAATCGGTTCTTTATTGGAGACACCAAATTTTTACCATTATCTTTCAGCGAGACAGAATCTGGAAATTGCAGCCGAAATCAAAGGCAGAGGTAAGGAAGATATAGAAACTGTTTTGAAACAGGTAAATCTTTTTGACAGAAGAAACAGCCCTTTCAGCACTTTCAGCTTAGGTATGAAACAACGTCTCGCCATCGCATCCGCACTCTTGGGCAATCCTGATGTGCTTTTGCTTGATGAGCCTACGAATGGATTGGATCCGGTGGGTATTTCCGAAATCAGGATGTTGATTCTGGACCTGGCATCAAAAGGGAAAACCATCATCATGGCAAGTCATTTGCTTGATGAAGTGGAAAAAGTTTGTACCCATGCTGTGATATTGAAATTCGGAAAGCAAATAACATCAGGACCTGTTTCTGAAATTTTATCCAATGACGATTTGGTGGAAGTTTCATCAAACGATTTGGATAGAACCCTTTCTGTTCTGAATCAATTTGAAGGGCTAAGAAAAATAAATAAGGAAGGCGAACTGCTTGTGCTGGACTTTCCTGCCAATAAAGCTGATTTGTCAGCCATCAATGCTTTTTGTTTTCAAAATGGCGTTGTTTTGTCTCACCTTCAATTCAGAAGAAAAAGCCTGGAAACCCGCTTTTTGGAATTAACACATTAATCAATCATCATGATCTCTCATCTCCGCACGGAATGGCTTAAAATAAAAAATTACAGGGCATTCATCCTGATTTCCATCTTTTTCATTTTGGGGATTTTCCTAACCAACTACATTGTTGAAAGGGTTTTTCGTGAAGTGGTCGTGAATGCCGATGCAGGAGTGCTTATCGGACAATTTAATCCTTACGACTTTGACCATGTATGGGAAACCGTTTCTTATGTTTCAGGTTATTTGTTGATATTGCCTGCATTGCTATTATTGATCATCACAACCAATGAATTTACATTCAAAACATCCAGACAAAATATTATCGACGGATGGACAAGGAAGGAGTTTATTGAAGTCAAACTCCTGATGGCATTGATTTTCGCTGTTTTGTCCACTTTGATAGTTCTGCTTTCGGGTTTTCTTTTCGGTTCTCTTTCCGACACCCCGTTTTCAACAAAAGGCATGATGCATGTTTTCTATTTCTTCAACAAGGCTTTCATGTATAATGTTTTAGCCCTTTTCATTTCAGTATGGATTCGAAAGACCGGATTCGCGATTGGTATTTATTTCATTTACACCGGTGCTGAAAACATCATTTCACAACTGCTGGATGCATTGAGTGTTAAATGGAGAAATGATGAAAAGATGGATCTTGGAAGACTCGGAGAATACCTTCCCATGAATGCTTCAGATGGTTTGCTGTCTTTTCCGGATAACCCATTGAAATCGATGGCGAAAAATAGTTTTCCTACCGACCTGCATTTTGTGGAAATATCGTTTTCAGTCTTCTATCTTCTCTTATTCATCATGCTTACCCGATTTCTTTTTCTGAAGCGCGATTTGTAAGCTCATTCAGCGCAGGAGTAATTGTAGGAAATAGGAATTGAAAGCCCGTCGAGTGTATTTTCTCCGAACTGACAGTCGTGCTTTTCAGTACTTCGATGCTGCTTTCTCCCATAACCCATTTCAGCACAAATGACGGGACATGTATCGGGATAAAGAAAGATTTCCTGATCTTTTTCGCCAGACTTATGGTCAGTGTTTTATTGGAAACAGGGCTAGGTGCCACACCATTAAAAACACCGGACAGATTTTCTTTTTCCAACAAGTGAACGTATAAACGACAAAGATCCTTGATGTGAATCCAACTGATCATTTGTTCGCCATTGCCAAGAATGGCTGCCATGCCCATCCTGATGGGTTTGATGAACTCTTTCAATGCGCCACCTTTGTTGCTCAAAACAATTCCGGTGCGGACAATACAAAGTCTGATACCCATATTTAAACAGGGCTTTACACTTTCTTCCCAGGCTTTACATGTTGTCCCCAAAAAGTCATCATTGGAAGGGGCTTCTTCTAAAAAAGGGACGATATTCGGTTTGTCAGGACCGTACCATCCTATGGCTGATGTGCTGATGAATGTTTTCACCCTGTGGTTGCCTTTGGATAAAGCATCCATCAAAATTGAACTGCTTTTTGTTCGACTGTCCGCTATTTCTTTCTTGTATTTTTCACTCCATCTTTTTTCAACCACACCTGCTCCTGCCAGATGAATGACAGCGTCTATATCAAACATGGCATCATCATCCATTTGATTTTTTTCGATGTTCCAATATGCGTATCGTATTTTAGGATTGGAAGATTTCAAATCCTTTTTTCGGGTCAGAATAACCACTTGATAACCCAAATCTAATAACAGAGCAGTCAGTTCTTTTCCGACAAGTCCGGTTCCGCCGGATATCATGATATTTTTTGTCATACAATAGAAACAATAATGGCGAGAGATTGTTGATTAAGCATAGCTTTGTTTTACCAGAGAACTTCAAATATGACAAGAAAACTTCAAACACTTCTTTTTGTTTTTATTCTGTTCATGTTGTTTTCCCTAGAGGGGGTATCTCAGAAAATCACATTTTCCGAAATCCAACCTAAAGATAAGAGCAGCATGAATTTCGCCATTATCGGAAAGGTTAAGGATAATTACCTCATATACAAACATCCGTCAGGTCAGCATCTCATGACCGTCTATGATCCATCCATGAAATTAATTTCCCAAACAGAGCTCAAGGAAATTCCGGACCGACTCATCAACATGGATTGCATCCGACACATGAATGGAGCCTTTTTGATTTTTCAGCATCAAAAGGGATCGGTGGTTTATTGCAAGGCCTTAAAAATTGATGCGAACGGAAATAAAATCAATGACGTTGTACTCCTCGATACCGCTCATATCGGCTATTTCGCCGAAAATACCATTTACTCTACCATTCACAGCGAAGACAGATCCAAAATATGCGTGTATCGAAGAAAATGGAAAAATGATTTGTTTCAGCTTCAGGCGAAAATCATGGATACAACCCTGAATGTGAGAGACAGCTTTTCATTCAGCAAAATGGAGAACGAACGCAAGTCCAATTTTTCTGAATTATCAATAGACAACAATGGGAGCGTCATATTCTCGGGAGAGTTGAGGGAACATCAGGGTGATAATGTCAGCGAGCTTCGCATCTTTCACCGAAATCCACAATCAACCCAAATGAAAATGATGGACCTCGACCTTCAGGGAAATTTTTTGCTGGGTTCCGTCCTGAAAATAGACAACCGAAATAAAAACTATCTGCTCAATTCTTTCTTTTTAGATGAAAAAGAAGATATCGCCAAAGGACTTTATACTGCGGCTATTCATGCTGATAATATTGAAAATGTACGTTCCGCCTTCCTCCCTTTTTCCGAAGAATTGATCAACAGTTTGCAGTCTTCCGACGATAACCAGGCCGAATACGAAAATTTCACTGCAGACCAAATCATACTAAAAAAAGATGGCAGCTTCATTCTCATTTCAGAAGATGCCTTTACCATGACCGGTAATTCCAATAACGGATGGAACAGGACTAGCTTATGGGACAGACAGCAGTTTCTTAATAGCACCGATAATTTTCTTTACAATCCATTTTATTATGGTTACCGACCTTGGAACAGCATGTCGGCTCGTCCTTCTACCAAATATTTTTATAAGGACATTGTTGTGATTGGTGTAGACAGTTCGCTGAATTTGGAATGGAATGCGGGGGTTAAAAAAAATCAATACGATGTGGACACCGATAATTTTCTATCTTTTTCTTTTTTTAATGCTGGTGGCGAAATTCATTTTTTCTATATCGATAAGGACAGTGAAAAAGACATTGTAAGTCATCAGGCCATTACAAGTGACGGAATCAACAAAAGGTATCCCACATTGAGGGGAAGTGAGCTTGGGTATGAATTCATGCCACGATTCGCAAAACAAGTCGGCGCAAGAACCATGCTGTTACCATTCATTTACCTCGGCAAAATTGGTTTTGCCAGAATCGAGCTTGGCCAATGATTCTAATTCGATTTCTGCCAGGTTCTCCCTATTTTTGGAAATAAGTTTCAAACGTGACAGGCATTTTCAAAAACAGTCATCCCTCGAATAATTTCATACTCTTCATCTATGGAATCATCATCAGATGGGCGTATTTCATCAATCCACAAGCACCCGAAGTTCACCCGCAAGATTCTTTCATCTATCGGCTTCTTGCTGAACAACTGACTTTCTTGTTTCGTTTCAATAAATACGTTTTTTCTTTTATCATCTTTTTTGTCATTTTTATTTTGGCTATTTTTTTGAACAGAATGGTCAATACACAAAAATTGTTTCACCGACCCAATGATTTTGCAGGTATGTGTTTCTTTCTGTTCACATCTGTCATGCCAGGGTGGGGTTCTTTCAACTCAGGTTTTTTACTCTCTTGTTTGGTTGCTTGGATTTTATTGATTCTGCTTACCATGTCATCCAACAATGATGCAAGAGGAAAAAGTTTCAACATTGGTTTTTTGTTGGGAATAGCAATGCTTATTTATTCACCGGCATTTTTATATCTGTTTCTTTTGTTGATCGGATTGATTTTACTCAGGCCTTTCAGGGCACAGGAATGGGCACTGGTGTTTTTAGGCGTTTTGACACCACTATATTTTCTTTTGTCTTTTTTGTTTTTATTTGATAAGCCCATGTCGGTATTGAAACCCGAATTCACTTTTGGTCTCGCAAAAGCATCCTTCCCTTTATACCTGACGTTGGGTGCATCACTTATTTTTATTCTGATGCTGATTGGCTTTGGTTTTTCCCAATCCAATCAAAGAAAATTGCTGGTTCAATCCAGAAACTGCTGGTCTACGCTTTTTGTCTGCACTTTTATTTCTCTCATTCTTCCCTTTTTCAACACCCATTCTCTGAGCACTACCTTGATGCCAACCCTTGTTTCAGGATGCATATTTGGTGCAGCTGCTTTTTATTATCCGGAAAGAAAATGGCTCTCGGTTTTCTCTCATCTACTCTTGTGGGCTTTTGCCATAACAAATGGCTATTTTTCCCTTTTCCATTGATGCTCTTGTCGTACTTTTGCCCCGAAATCAAAAGGTAGAAACCTTAACCAATCAATTCAACGTTATGAAATTTGGAGTTGTTGTTTTTCCCGGATCAAACTGTGATCGCGACATGATTGAGGCGCTTCGCAACGATCTAGGCCAGGAAGTAATCGAATTATGGCATAAAGACAGCGATATTTCCATGTTCAACACCTCGGATTGTATCGTTTTACCTGGAGGTTTCAGTTATGGCGATTACTTAAGATGTGGCGCGATTGCCAGATTCAGTCCCATGATGCAAAAAACCATCGAATTCGCAGAAAAAGGAGGAAAAGTTTTAGGGGTATGTAACGGGTTTCAGATTCTTTGTGAAAGTGGACTTTTGCCTGGTGTTTTGCTCAGAAATGCGAACCAGCAATTCATTTGTAAGAATGTTTTTTTACAATCCCCATCAAATAAGTCGGAAGCGCTTAAGATTCCCATAGCCCACGGAGAAGGAAGATATTTCGCACATCCTGAAGTACTACATGAGGTCGAAAGCAATAATCAGGTTATTTACAGGTATTGTTCATCAGAAGGTGAAGTGGAAGAAAATGCC
>JAURKN010000087.1 GCA_030831725.1 Ferruginibacter sp. | reverse complement strand
TTGCTCATGCGAATTCCCGCTTCAATGGCGCGTTTTTTATATGCCGTGGTTGGAGTAGAGGTAAGATGTTCCTCCAAAAAAACACAACGGATATTGGGATGGTTAATCTGCTGAATCAAAGATGCACCACCATCTTCAGAATGATCATCCACCAAAATGATTTCGAAAAGAGATGAAGGATAATGTTGAACGGAAAGACATTCCAGTAGTTTTGGAAGATTATGTGCTTCGTTGCGGAAGGGGATGACTACGGAGACGGGGGTAACGTGCCGATTTTTTTCACCCACCTTTTTTTCAATGATCAAACTCCATCCGTAACGATAATACAGGAAAAGCACTGCATATGCAAAAAACAAGAGGAATGTGAAAGAAAGTAAAAAAATCATGTTGGATGAGTTCGGATGCTGAACATCGATTCAAACAAAAGTATCAAATAACTACCTTTATCTGAAAAACAAAATCGAGTGAAAACCGGGCTTTTAAAAAATATGGGTCTTTTA
This sequence comes from Ferruginibacter sp., assembly GCA_030831725.1. Taxonomy (GTDB): domain Bacteria; phylum Bacteroidota; class Bacteroidia; order Chitinophagales; family Chitinophagaceae; genus Ferruginibacter. Next base: position 6,091 of record JAURKN010000087.1, on the reverse strand, counting down.
TTATCCATCTTCATTTTTCTTATTGCCACTGAAACAAGGGGGCAAAAAAAAGATAAGGCGTTCATCAAACTCGTCGAGCCACAAAAAGCAAGCACTTCTACTTCGGAAAAAAGCTTCTTCATAATAGGTAGTACATGCAAAGGCTGTACGATGGAGATAAACAACGAAACCGTGAAAGTATATCCAACAGGAGCTTTCGCATATGAAACAAAATTCGCCCCCGGCGTAAACGAGGTGAATATAGTGGCAAAGGACGTGCAAGAAAGAACAACGGACAAAAAACTCAGGTTCGTCTATACTCCGATAAAACCCGAATTGCCAACCAGTGAAACAGTGATTGAGTCAGTCCAAACGGTTCCTTCCGGAGACGTTTGGGTCATGCCAGGAGATGAAATCAATTTCAGGGTGAAAGCCAAAACAGGATGTACGGTCACAACCATCAACAACACCTTACTGCATGAATTGCCTGATTCACTAACAAAAGGAATGAAGGGAATCTATCAGGGATTTTACACTGTAAAAGAAACAGATAAGTTTAATGAACAATCATTGCCCGTTATGTTGACAGCCCCTGACAGCAGTTCGTTTTTATATCAAACCAAGAATAAATTCACCGTGCTTGACCCCATGAATAAAATGATGGTGGTGACAAAAGGAAGACTGGCACATTTGGAATACGGATGGGGCGATGACAGACTTGGTGGAGCGAAAATCGGATATATAGATAGTTTGATTCCGCTGGAAGTTATAGGAAAAATAGAATCCGAGTACAAAGTAAGACTCACAGAAAACAGGTCGGCTTATATTCCTATTGAACATGTAAGTCCTTTGCCGGCCGGTATTTTTCGGAGCCGTTCATTGACCGGAAAAATAAGAGCGATTCCGGATAGTTCATCAGACCTCGTTCAGATCCAGCTTTTTAAGAAGTTGCCCTATCAATCTTTTCAAAGAACAGAACCTTCGCAAATCGTAATAGATATTTTCGGAGCCACCAACAACACTAACTGGATTGACCAACCCAACGCATTAAAAGCCATTAAAGGGGTTCACTATGAACAAATAGCAGATGAACATTTCAGGGTTATTATCAACTTGAAACAAAAACAACATTGGGGACACACATTGTATTATGAAGGAAATAATCTTGTCGTTCGTGTTCGTCACCAACCTGATTCAATAACACTAACGGGTATGCGCATCGCATTGGATGCAGGACATGGTGGAAGCAATCCCGGCGCTGTGGGAGCATTGGGCATTGCTGAAAAAACCATCACCCTTGAAATGATAAAAAAATTGAAGTTGGAGTTGGAAAATCAAGGTGCTATTGTGGTGCTGACACGCGATAAGGACACCTTTTTCGACAACAAACAACGAATTCTTTTTTACCGAGACTCGTTGCCCGACTTGTTGATCAGTTTTCACCTGAATTCATCAGCAAATCCATTTACGGGAAAAGGAACATCCGTTTTTTACCGGCATGAGGGATTTCGGTCATTTGGAAACAGCATTTATAAAAGGATGCTTGGTTTGGGCCTCGCCGACTATGGAAACAATGGATCTTTCAATTTCATGCTCAACAGTCCTACTGAATATCCAAATGCACTCATTGAAGCCCTGTTTCTAAGCAACCCCGAAGAAGAGATGTTGATGGTGGATGAGAAATTTCAAGAAAAAATGGCCAAAGAAATTGTTGAGGGTATCAAAGATTTTTTAAAGGGATGTGAGTGAGATTGACATGCATCCATTTTACCCAAGTTTCAAAATCATCGGTTGAAGAAAATAACAGAACAAGGTGATGAGTATGATGGAAATGAGGTTAAGAACAAATCCTGTTTTTATCATATCCTGAATGCGAATATGTCCGCTGGCAAATACCATTGCGTTCGGCGGTGTTCCCATGGGAAGCATGCTGGCACAACTTGCGCCTAATGTCATGGGGATGCCTAGCAATAAAGGATCTAGATGCATGGATACCGCCATGGCAGAAACTACGGGAGCCATAACAATCACTTGAGCCACATTGCTCATCACTTCACTCAAAAAAACAGATACAGCTGTAACCATCAATATGGTTAAAAAAAGTCCGTTTTGACCGAAGCCGCTTAGATAAGACCCCAGCTGATCAATCAATTTCACTTCTTCGAGCGATTTCGCCAAGGCAATGCCACCACCAAACAACAACAAAATGCCCCAAGCCATTTTTTGTGTATCCACCCATTCAAGAAGGGGAATTGATTTTTCCGCTTTGACGCTACCGGAAGGAACCAAAAACATCATAAGTCCGCCTGCCATTGCAATTATAGTATCATCAAGCTGGAATAATTGCTGTATGTTGTTGATGCCGTCTTTGGCGATCCAACAAAAGACGGTGAATAAAAAAATAACCATCACCCTTTTTTCCGGAACACTCATTTTACCGAGCTTTTCCAATTCTGTTTTGATAAACAATTTGCCGCCTTCAGAATGACTGATACGATTGGGATAAAGCCATTTTACCATCACCCAATACAACATGAACAGCAAGAGTATGGTCATAGGTAAAAACAAAATCATCCATTGCGCGAAACCGATGTTGTAATTGAATTTTTCGCTGATATAGTTCACATAGGCCACATTAGGTGGAGTGCCTATGATGGTTCCTAAAGCGAAATTGGAAGCATAGGCTATGGAAAGCATCAGTACCAGCGAAAAGTTTTTCATGTTCCCATTCGGATTTTCTTGTTGTCCTACCACCTGAATCACCGAGGTGGCGATGGGAAACATCATCATAGTGGTGGCGGTATTGCTCAACCAAAGACTGAGAAATCCGGTTGACAAAATGAATCCAAGTATGATTCGGTTACCATTGGTGCCTGTGATGTTGATGATGCCGAGAGCGATACGTTTGTGTAGATTCCATTTCTCTATGGCAATGGCTAGAAAGAAACCACCCATGAAGAGATATATGTTGGAATCGGAATAGCATCGTGTAACATCCTTTAGCGAACTGATGTGAAACAAAGGAAAAAGAACAAGGGGAATCAAAGCCACCACAGCCAATGGCAAGGCCTCCAAAACCCACCATACAATCATGAGCGTGGCAACGGAGAGGACCATTTTGGCTTTTGCGTCCAGCAACAGCGGATTCAAAAAATAAAGTGACAGTGCAACTACGATGCCCGTTATAAGAGCATATTGGTTTCTGTGTTTGCGAATCGAAGTAAATAAAGTGTTGAAAGAAGGCAAAGTGTACAGTTGTTAAACTAAAAAGGAAAATAATTGTAAATGTAAGAAGGGAAAGGAAATGCAGCATCAACTTGGTGCATGTGTTACATCATGAAAGCCCATGTTTTCCCGAATTTTCTGTTGTTTGACAAAACGAGATCTCAGTTTCTCCTTGTTAAATTTCAGTACCTTTACCCGATAAAAAGCGATACAGAATGAGTGAAACCGTATTGACAGCCAAAGATTTTGCAACAGACCAGGAAGTAAGATGGTGTCCGGGTTGTGGCGATTACTCCATTTTGGCTCAAGTTCAAAAGGTGATGCCCACTTTGGGGATTCCCCGCGAGAACATTGTAATCATTTCAGGCATTGGCTGCAGCAGCCGTTTCCCATATTATATGAACACCTATGGCATGCACAGCATTCACGGTCGTGCGACAGCGGTGGCCAGCGGATTGAAAGCTGCTCGTCCGGAGTTGAGCGTTTGGATTGTCACCGGAGATGGAGACGGATTGAGTATCGGTGGAAATCACACCATACATCTGTTGCGTAGAAACTTTGATGTAAATATTTTGTTGTTCAACAACCAGATTTACGGATTGACGAAGGGGCAGTATTCTCCAACATCAGAAGAGCATAAAGTAACGAAGAGCACTCCATACGGAAGTATCGATCATCCCTTTAACCCGCTTGCATTGGCTATGGGCGCGGATGGCAGCTTTATCGCACGTTCCATGGATCGTGATCCCAAACACCTTCAAGCGATGTTGTTGAGAGCGAATGCACACAAAGGAGCTTCCTTTCTGGAGATCTATCAGAACTGCAACATATTCAATGATGGTGCTTTTGAAATCTTCACTGAAAAAGGCACAAAAATGGAAGAAGCCATTTTTCTGGAGCAAGGCAAACCTTTGATTTTTGGAGCCAACCAAAACAAAGGCATCAAGTTGGATGGTTTCAAGCCTGTGATCGTAGAATTGGGTGATGGTGTTTCAGCCGATGATTTATGGATTCATGATGAAAGGGATTTTTACAAAGCACAGATTCTTGTGAGAATGTTTGATGATCCGTCTTTACAGGGACACCTACCCAGACCTTTTGGTGTTTTTTACGAAACAGAAAGGGCTTGCTACGAAGATATCATGACGATGCAGATAGAAGAACTTATTGCTCAAAAAGGAAAAGGCGATTTGGATGCTTTGTTGAAGGGAAGGGAAACCTGGACAATTGAATAGAAATAAAAGTTGAAATCGTAGATCATCAGTTATCCTATCAAGAAAAAAACAACTCTTTGGTGATGATGTAGATGCCCATGATCAATACAAACCAACCAAATGCTTTTTTCAATTTTTCTCCTTCGATTTTTTTGGATAAGAAAATGCCAAGAAAAATTCCGGCAATCGCTGCCAATGTAAATCCAAAAAGAAGACTCCAATCTATTTGCTGCTCTCCCTGAAGGTCTCCCAAGAAACCAATCAATGATTTTGCGGCTATCACAAAAAGGGAAGTCCCTACAGCGAGCTTCATCGGCATTCTAGCCAAAAGAACCAAGGCTGGAATAATTAAAAAGCCACCCCCCGCTCCGACAAGCCCTGTCAATACGCCAACTACCGTACCTTCCAATAATATCATTGGGTAATTGTATGTCATTACCGAATTTTCATTCCCATTGCTTTGCTTTTTAGTCCTGATCATGGAAACAGCGGCAAATACCATCACTACCGCAAACAACAACATCAATGCGATAGACTTTGTCAAAACAAATGACCCCAACGTTAAGATCTCTCTTGGTATCAAAGGAACCATCCACATCCTTGTTGCATAAACAGCTGCGATGGATGGTACACCAAAAATGAGAACGGTTTTAAAATCAACATTCTTTTTCATGGCATTCTGAACGCCACCCACAAGTGCTGTAGCTCCAACAATGAATAAAGAATACGCCGTCGCAATTACAGGCTCCACGCCCATGATGTATACTAAAATCGGTACTGTAAGAATTGATCCGCCACTTCCAATCAATCCCAATGAAATGCCAACCAAAACAGCTAAAATATATCCCAGTATTTCCATATTCTTTTTTTATAGAGAGCAAAGATGGAACATTACCTCAATATCGGAAGTAACAATTGTTACATCATCTTAACTCATATAAAGTTCAAACAAAAAAGCCGCCTTCAAAAGAAGACGGCTTGAATATTTTAATAAATCGCTTAGAGCTTGGTTATCTTTTTAACCAATGTTTCATTGTTCAACTGAATCATCACCAGATATGTACCTTTAGACAATTGTTGAACAGGGATATTGATTTGGTTTGCACCTGCAACTACTTGAGCTGCACTGGTATGTACCCTACGTCCGCTCAAATCTGTAATCACAATGCTCGCTTTTTCAGCATATTCAGCTTCCAATGCGATTTTCATGATTTCAGCAACTGGATTTGGATTGATGGCCAATTCCGGTGTGCCCAAATTCTTCACAGATTTGATGTTGCTGAACTTGTAAGCATTATCGTTATCGATGCTGCGAAGACGGTAGAAATTGGTTCCTTTTACAGGCTTATTATCAACAAAACGATAGCTGGTATTGGTTGTGGTGTTACCAGCTGCATTTACGGTTCCAATCGAAGAGAAGTTTGTACCGTCTGTACTGCGCTCAACTTCGAATTTTTGTGAGTTGATTTCCTGAGTGGTTGTCCAAGTGAGGTTGTTCACTTTACCTGCTCTTCTCGCATCAAAATTCAACATGGTAACTGGAAGTACAATGTTGGAAGTGATGTTAATGTCGTCTATTCCAATAGCATTTCCGTATTGACTGATTGCTTCAAAGCCAAGTTGTACGGTTTGTCCGTTATATGCGGATATGTCTACCGTTTCTTGTCTCCATG
>JAURKN010000086.1 GCA_030831725.1 Ferruginibacter sp. | reverse complement strand
TTGCTACTGATCATAAATGCATCTTTGACACTGATCACATGTGCACCCAAATGAGAGTCTTTGATGCGAAGTCCATAAAAATGTTTCAACCCTCCTTCACAATCCACTTTGGTTTCAATATCTACATATTTGTCTTCAAGCAGACTTAATAAAGTCACCAGTTTGAAAACCGATCCCGGCTCCGTAGCCTTACCGATACCATAATTCAAATCTTCCGTGTAGGTTTGATCAGGTTGTTTTCCCAGGTTGGCGATGGCTTTTATTTTTCCGGTTGCCACTTCCATGACAATGACCGTTCCATGTACCGAGTTGTTATTCACCAGCATGTCCATGAGTTCCTGTTCTGCAACATCCTGCATGTAAGTGTCCAATGTGGTGATGATGTCTTTTCCGTTGATCGGATCCAATTCGGCACCTTCAACAGGTAGATATACCCCTGCCGCATAGCGCATTAAACGCTGTCCGGATGTTCCTTTCAACACGCTGTCGTAACTACGCTCCAATCCTACGTTCTTGGTCGAGTCTTTTCTTGAAAGACCGATTGTACGGTTGGCCAGCAGCACATAAGGATTGATTCTTTTGTCTCTAGTTTCAAAAATGAAACCGCTTTTATTTTTGCCCAATCTGACCAAAGGAAAATCATTCATTTTTTTCCAGGCATCAAATGAGATTTTTCTTTTTAGCAGATAATATCTTTCTTTTTCGCGATACGCCTGTTCCAATTCAGATTTATATTCTGCAACTGTTCTGTCCTGAAAAAGTTGATGAAGACAAATTGATAACGAGTCGAGATTTGTTTTGAACAAAAAGCCATCCTTATCCCTCAATCCTTCAGCGGCAAAATCCACAAACACATCAAACACTGGTACTGAAGTGCTGAGCATATTTCCATCTTCAGAATATATACTCCCTCTTTGCGCATTGATGGGCATATATTTCAAATGAAGACTATCGCCCATGCCTTTCCAAAATTTTCCTTCTACCCTTTGGATGTATATTGTTTTGCCAAGCACAACAACTCCAAGGAGTATGATACCCAGAAAACTCAGGTAAACACGCCATAATATGTCTTTTCTGACATCCATTCTTTTGGGGGTATTATGATCAGGGTTGAGAAATCGTTGTTGTTGAATCTGTCAGTGTGATAGGAGGCTCTTTCAATTCTTTCAAACCAAGCGGTTCAACCGCTTTGATCATCTCACTCGCCTTGCTCCTAAATATCACTTCGCTCTTCAATGTCTTATATTCAAATTCCAGGTCTCTCACACTTCTCTCCGTCTTTGTTATCTTTCGTACCAGATTGTCCGCATAATGTCCGTTGTAGATATATAGAATCGCTACTACGGAGAGAAAGAGGATAAAAGGAATGTTTTTTACGATTGTCTGGTAACCCAGATATTTTTTCCAATCGATTCTGTCGTTCCCGGCAGAATTGTTTTTTTCCTTTGGATCCTGCATGTTCAGCCTTTTTTTTGTGCGATGCGCAGTTTTGCACTTCGCGATCTGGGGTTTCTTTTCAATTCTTCTTCTCCCGCTTCGATGGGCTTTTTGTTCACCATCATCAGCACAGACTCCACTTTCGTTCCGTATATCTCATCTACCTGTATCTCTTCCGTCGTGCCGTTCCTGATCAGATTCTTCACCATCCTGTCCTCCAAGGAGTGAAAAGTGATGATGGCAAGCCTTCCTTCGGGTTTCAACAACTGAACCGCATGTTCAAGCATTTCCTTCAACGCTCCCATCTCATCATTCACCTCAATCCGCAACGCCTGAAAAACTTTAGCCAGATACTTGTTCGGATTCCCTTTTACCACATCCTTGATCATGGCCTGAAATCCGGAAATGGTATCAACCGGCGTCGTTTTCCGCTTTTCCACGATCACTCTTGCCAGTGTCTTCGCATTACTCACTTCCCCGTACCTTTCAAAAATCTTGTGGAGCTCTTGCTCCGAACTGCTGTTCAACACATCGGCAGCCGTTTTACCCTGTCTCACATCCATCCTCATATCCAATTTCGCATCGAACCGAATGGAAAATCCCCGGGAACCTTCATCAAACTGATGACTCGAAACGCCAAGGTCTGCGAGAATCCCATCCACCTGATCCAGCTGATGCAACCTTAAAAAAGATCTTATGTGTCTGAAATTCTGATGGATGAACACAACGCGATCGTCATTTGGTAAATTTCTCTGCGCATCTTCATCCTGATCAAAAACAAACAACTTTCCGCCAGGTCCCAGGTTTTTCAATATCTCTCTGCTATGTCCTCCACCTCCAAACGTGCAATCCACATAAATTCCATCATTTCGTATCGCCAAGCCCCCAATCGTTTCCTTCAGCAAAACCGGAACATGATAAACATCTTCCGTATTTTGATGGCTGGATGGCGTTTCCCCGTTTGGCATAATCATCCGATTTACAGTCCTTCTTGTTTTCTGTTCATCACTTCATTCGCCAAAGCGCTGAAATCGCTCGGACTGACAGAATCAAAGAACTGCTGATAGGATTTTTTATCCCATATCTCAATTTTGTTCACTGCTG
>JAURKN010000085.1 GCA_030831725.1 Ferruginibacter sp. | reverse complement strand
TGCGGCATTGCCTGCTAATTTCAAACTTAACAGCGAAACCAATCTCCTATACAACGAGGATTTTGACGGTGATCTATCCGCATTCAATGATGATGAATATCTGATAGGAGAGGCATTGCAAATCAGAAAGCAATTGCAATTGTCGGAGGTGCAACAGATTTTAGGAACAAGGTCTGTTTATGCGGTCATCCGAAAATTATCCGAATGCGGACTTTGTTTTGTGTGGGAAAAGATGCAGGATAAATACAAGCCTAAAACAGAAACTGTTGTTTCTTTCCATCCTTCATTTGATCCGGAAACACAACTCGAATCTCTGCTTAACACTTGGAAAGGCGCTCCGAAACAGCTCGAAATTCTACTGGCATTTTTACATTTTCATCTTACCAATCCTTTTGTGCCTCAGGCTCAGTTGTTGAACAAAGCAAATGCCACTTCAAGTGCATTGAACGGATTGTGTGATAAAAAAATACTGCTGGTTCAAAAACAGATCAGAGATAGGATCATGTCTATGCCCAAAATGTGTTTCATCGATTTCGAGTTTTCCGATGTACAACAAAAAGCTTACGATGAAATATTGGATTCGTTCCGTCATCAGTCTGTGACTTTGCTTCATGGCGTCACAGGCAGTGGTAAAACTTTACTTTATATCAAACTCATCGAAAAATACCTGAATGAAAACAAACAGGTACTTTACCTTCTTCCTGAAATAGCATTGACAGCCCAAATCACAAGGAGATTGCAAAAACATTTTGGGGGCCATGTCGCAATATATCATTCCAGGTTCAACGACCAGGAACGTGTGGAACTTTGGAATAAAATCAGAAACAAGGAGGTATCGGTGTTGCTCGGAGCAAGGAGCGCGCTTTTTCTGCCTTTTCACGATCTCGGATTGGTTATTGTGGATGAAGAACATGATTCGTCTTATAAACAACAAGATCCTGCTCCCCGCTATCATGCCAGAGATGCCGCCATTTATTACGCATCCATGTTTGGTGCGAAAACCCTGCTTGGAAGTGGCACTCCATCCTTGGAGAGTTATTGGAATGCATCTTCAGGTAAATACGGACTCGTATCTATTGAAAGCCGATTCGGAGGTTTGCTTCTTCCGGAAATAAAAATGGTTCATGCGTTGAATGGTAAAACGAAAGGCAGAATGGTCATTACCGATGAACTCAAATCCTCAATTGATGAAGCAATAAAAGATGATAAGCAGGTGATATTATTTCAAAACAGAAGAGGGTATCATCCATACATGATTTGCGGAACATGCGGAGATATTCCCAAATGCAATCATTGCGACGTTTCATTGACACTTCATAAATACAGCAACAAACTTCATTGTCATTACTGCGGCAGTACTTATCCCAAACTGGTTCAGTGTAAAGCTTGCGGGAGTGTGAGCTGGCATGAAAGAAATTTTGGAACCGAAAGAATCGAGGAAGAACTGGAGCAGTTATTCCCCTCAGCGAGAATCGCGAGAATGGATGTGGATAGCATCCGTGGCAAAACAGCCCATGAAACCCTGATCAGCCAGTTTGAAAGAAAAGAAATAGATATTTTGGTTGGAACGCAAATGGTGGTGAAGGGTCTTGATTTTGATGATGTGAGTTTGGTAGGTGTTTTGGATGCTGATGGACTTACTAGTTTTGCAGACTTCAGAGCCAATGAAAGGGCATTTCAATTGATGGAACAGGTAAGTGGTAGGGCTGGCAGAAAAGGAAAACAAGGTCAGGTGATTATTCAGGCATTGAATCTGAATCATCCGATTTTGTCCTACGTAACGGCTCATGATTTTAAAGGGCTGTATGAAAGGGAGATAGCAGAGCGCAAACAATTTCAATACCCACCTTTCACAAGGCTGATACAGCTTACAATCAGCCATAAGAACGAAACAAAACTAAAATCAGCATCTGAAAAATTAGCCGCATCATTGCGAACAGATTTCAAAGATAAGATCATAGGTCCAGCAGCTCCGGTTATCGGTAGAATCCGTGATCAATACCTCATGGAAATCATGATCAAACTCCCCAAAGACAATCTATTGTCCAGATACAAACAAGCGGTAAAAAATCATATCGACCTTCTGATTCAGGAACAACAATATCGCTCTATCTTTATCTCTACAGATATTGACCCTTACTGATATGAATCTAGAACACAACGTCTCTTTACTGCCTTTCAACACATTCGGAATAGATGTGAATGCCGATCAATTCGTCAGGTTTGAGAGCGTTTCTGAATTGCAGATGTTGATTGCAAGAGAAGAAATCATGCAAAATCCAATCCTTGTTTTGGGTGGGGGAAGCAATATTTTGTTAACGGCCGATTTCAAAGGCACTGTTCTTAAAAATGAAATCAAAGGAATAGAAAGTTTTTTTGAGGATGAAGAACATGTTCTTGTAAAAGTAGGTGCCGGTGAGGTATGGCATGAATTTGTCTTACATTGTTTGGATCATGGTTGGTCTGGTGTAGAGAATCTCGCGCTCATACCGGGCAGTGTCGGTGCTTCGCCCATGCAGAATATAGGCGCATATGGCGTGGAGATACAGCAAGTGTTTCATGAGGCCAATGCGGTTTCCCTTGAAGATGGTAAGGTGCATACTTTCTCTCGCGAAGATTGCCAATTCGGTTACAGGGAGAGTATTTTCAAACATGAATTAAAGGGGAAAATGATCATCACGCATGTTGTTTTTTTACTCAGGAAAAAGCCTGAATTGAAAACGACATATGGTGCCATTCAGGAAGAATTGAATCGTTCGGGAATAACGAATCCTGGTATACGAGATGTGGCTGAAGCAGTCATGCGCATCAGAAAATCGAAATTGCCAGACCCAGCCATGTTGGGCAATGCCGGCAGTTTTTTTAAAAATCCAGAAATTGATTTGAAAGATTTTGAAGTATTGAAAAAAGCTTATCCCGACATGGTGGGTTACGAATTGCCGGGATTCAAAGTAAAGCTTGCTGCCGGATGGATGATAGAGAAAGCGGGTTGGAAGGGTGTCAGATACGGAGATGCGGGCTGCCACGAAAAACAAGCTCTGGTTCTTGTCAATCATGGGAAAGCCACCGGCTCCGAAATTTATCAATTGAGTGAGGAAATCATATCATCCGTACACAAAAAATTCGGGGTCTTGCTTCATCGTGAAGTCAATATATACTAAAAGGATTAAAAGTCCTCCTGATCATCTTCTCTGAAGTCATCAGGATTATTCCCCAGGTTCAACATGGATCCCATTAGGTCGTTGAATGTGATTTTTCCTTCTATCATTTTTTTACTGATCATGGAATGTGCCGATAGTCCGTGTAATACAAACTCCATCAATAAGGCATTCTCCAAATCGCTGATGTGAGGATATTGTTGTTTTACCAAAGCGTGCAGCCCACTTACTTTGTAGAGCATATGTTGTTTATCCTCGTCCTTGGTGTCTAAAAAAAGGTGCAGATGATTGCCAGCGTCAAACCATTGGATGATGGATTGGTATGGGTTTTCTGTTTTGCCATTTGAAGATCTTTTTTTCTTCTTCAACATGTCCGGGTCAGGGAAATATTGTTTGAACAGAGAGCGGATTGATTTATCAAGCAGATGAACTGCAACTTGATAAGGACCTTCCTGCTCTCCCTCATATACCAGTTCCACTTTCCCGGTAATTGACGGTATGATACCCTGAAGATCGCTGATCCATACTTGTGTTTTCAATTCACGGTTCAGTAATGCCCTTCGTTCCGCGGAACTGATCGCATTTTCTGAAGCTGAAATGGTCAATCTCGCACTCACTCCGCTTTTCTTATCGACCATCTCGTTATTTCTTGCTTCGAATGCCACTTGTTCAATGAGTCTTTTTATCAGGTCGCTGATTTCTATTTTTTGTTTTCTTTCGTCTTTGGAATAGCTTTCCTGTTCGGTGATCGCCATGGATTTTTCTACGCTTTTTGGATAATGCGTGAGTATTTGGCTCTGGATTCTGTCCTTTAGGGGAGTGACAATGCTACCTCTGTTCGTATAATCTTCGGGGTTAGCGGTAAAAACGAATTGTATATCCAGCGGCAATCTCAATTTAAATCCTCTGATTTGCAAATCACCTTCTTCCAGCAAATTGAATAATGAAACCTGAATTCTTGCCTGAAGATCCGGCAGCTCATTGATGACAAATATGCATCGGTTGCTTCGTGGTATGATTCCGTAATGTATCACTTGTTCATCTGAAAAGGATAATTTCAGATTGGCAGCTTTGATGGGATCAATATCTCCAATAAGGTCCGCCACGCTTACATCGGGTGTGGCTAATTTTTCTCCGTATCGTTCACTGCGGTATACCCAATGAATTGGGGTATCTTCTCCCAGTTGACTGATCTGTTTTTTTGCAAAAGAGGATATGGGGTTGAATGGGTCATCCATGATTTCTGATCCACTAACTACCGGGATGTAATCATCAAGCAAGGAAACGAGTTGTCTGGCCATCCTGGTTTTTGCTTGTCCTCTTAATCCCAGTAGCAAGATATTGTGTTTACTCAACAGGGCTCTTTCCATATCCGGAACAACACTATCTTCATACCCGATAATTCCGGGGAAAGGATTTTCTCCGGTTTCCCATTTACGGATCAGGTTGTCGCGAATTTCTGTTTTGATATTTTTGGATTTCCAACCGCTTTTCTTCAGCGCTCCAATACTGGTTATCTTTTCGTGATTGATCATTTTTTTATTTTCTGGTTTGTCAGAATAAGGTTTTGTTTTTTCCGGATTCAAAATCCTTGAATATGAATGCCCCCAACTGGTCGAGAGAAGCAAAAAAAGCTTTCCCTTGATTGGTCTCTGTGAATTCCTGAACGAATTTTTGCAAATAAGGATCGCTTGCAATCATGAATGTGGTGATTGGAATTTTGAGCTTTTTGCATTGGGTTGCCAAATCAAGACATCTGCTCATGATTTTTCTGTCGATGCCGAAACTGTTTTTGTAATATCGGTTTCCTTCTTTAAGGCAAGTGGGTTTGCCGTCTGTAATCATGAAAATCTGCTTGTTCGGATTCTTTCTTTTTCTCAATATTTCCATAGCGAGTTGAAGTCCGGCAACAGTGTTGGTGTGATATGGTCCCACCTGGAGATAGGGAAGGTCTTTGATTTCTATGGTCCAGGCATCATTTCCGAAAACAAGGATATCTAGTGTGTCTTTGGGGTATCTGGTTTTTATGAGCTCGCTAAATGCCATGGCCACTTTCTTTGCTGGTGTTATCCTGTCTTCGCCATATAAGATCATGGAATGCGAGATGTCTATCATTAAAACAGTGGATGTCTGAGAACGATAGTCGGTTTCCCTGATTTCAAGATCTGATTCATCCAATCTGAACTGTTCGACGCCATTTCGAATCTGGGCGTTTTTTATAGATGATGTGTAGTCGATCTGTTCGAACATATCTCCAAACTGAAAGGGTCGTGTGTCAGCATGTTGATCTTCGCCTGCTCCTGTTTTAAATGTGTGATGATCTCCTTTTTTCGCTTTCTTCAGTTTTCCAAAAATCTCATCCAGACTTTTTTTTCTGATTGTTTGTTCTGTCTTTGGGGTTATTTTGAACGTTCCTTCAGAGGAATCAGGACTGATATATCCTTTGTCTTTCAAATCTTCTATAAAGTCACCGATGCCATAATCAGGAGTCGTTAAGTTGTATTCCTTATCTAGCTCGGTAAGCCATTGGATGGCTTCTGTAAAATCGCCACTGGTGTATGTCAGTAACTGCGTGAAGATATCCATCAGCTTTTCAAATGGCGACTTCGAGTCGTCTGATTGGCTATAAGATGAAAATTGGAAATGACGCATGGTAACGATGATTCTCTATGAATGTACAACAAATAAAAATGAAGTTGGTTGAGTGGGAATATTATGTTTTATGTAAGTTGTAAGATGATTAAAAATCATTTTGTCAAGGTTGTTATTTACAGTTAGATCATATAAAAGATAAGGGCTGCCTATTCATAGACAGCCCTTATTACTTCGATAAACAGTATTCTTTAAGGCTTTGCTGTATCTGTTGTTGGTGCCACTTGAACAGGAGCGGTAGCCGGTACAACTTGCGACATCATTTTGAATTGCTGTTCCATTTGACCTAGTCCCTTTAGGAAATTGTCGATTCGTTCCATTTCTGGAGCCAGACTTCCCTGGAATTTTTCTGATAAAGTGTTGTAATATGCTATTTGCTGTTCCATATCTTTTTTGAGCATACCAGAAATTTTCTCAGCCAGTTTGTTGTCGCCTGCGCGATAGCTGGCATAGACCATCTGCATGGAGATTTGGTTATGTTGTTGATATCTTCCCGGCATGGCATAAGGAATGTTCGCCACATTAAGCATGGAATCACATCTGTGCAACAATTTTTTCGCATCTTCTTTTCTATCCATTTCGGCCAAAGATCCTGCAGCTTGTGCAAAAGCAAGTCGGATGCTGTTCAGGTGTCTGCGGTTTTCCTCATCGAAATAAACTCCGGGAGTTTGAGCATTT
Organism: Ferruginibacter sp.; assembly: GCA_030831725.1. Taxonomy (GTDB): domain Bacteria; phylum Bacteroidota; class Bacteroidia; order Chitinophagales; family Chitinophagaceae; genus Ferruginibacter. The sequence goes on along the minus strand of JAURKN010000085.1, from coordinate 3,474 downwards.
CCGAAGCTGTATTTGTTGAGCATGGTTTCCAAAATCCAATCCGCATTTACTTGTGTAGCTCCTCCATTATCAATGGGTACAAGTCTGTAAGTCAGTCCGTCTTGTCTCAGATAACGATCAAATCCAAGTTCGCCGTACGGAGAAGTGAAACAAATAGGACGCTTCCATTTGTTTGCAGCTATGATGTTCAGAATGGCTGCATCGTTTTTATAGATGTAGTTTTTCGAAATCTTAAAACGTACTGCGTCAACCACACGGTCGTTTGCATTAACAGTGCCGTTCTTTCTAACAAGTGCTGAGTCAACCGGTACCATTACATTTTGTGTAGGGAAACCGTTGATGATGTCACCATCGTTTATTTCAGCGCCTTTTGCAGGATCGTCAGAACCGGCGTAATCTTTCATCACGGTGTACAAATCCATAAACTGGTTTGGATCTACGCCTGGTGTATTTGGCGTATAGCGAATCACATCTCTTGTCGGGCCTTCAATTTGTTCTGGTGTCCAAATCGGATCGATAGGGTCGCTGTCATTTAGTTTGTAACGCAATTGATTGATATACCAATCTGTACCCAACAAACTGCTGTTGATTACTCTCACATCTTTTCTGATTCCTTCCACTTCTTGTGCGTACCAAAGTGGATAGGTGTCATTGTCGCCAAATGAAATCAGAATGGCATTTTTAGGACAGCTTTCAAGATAGTTTTTAGCTAAATCTCTAGCCAGTGTTTTTTGACTTCTGTCGTGATCGTCCCATTCCTGATTGGCCATCAACATGGGGACAGCCACGAAACAAGCTGCTGTAGCTATGATGCCTGATAATTGTTCGTTTTTCAGACTTGCTTGAATAAGTTCTCGTATATAAAGAACACCCAATCCGATCCATATGCTAAAGGCATAAAAAGAACCCACATAGGCGTAGTCACGCTCACGCGGTTGGTTACCCGCCTGATTGAGGTAAAGGCAGATGGCGATGCCGGTGAAGAAGAACAATAAACCGCTAATAAGAGCATCTTTTTTGTCTTTGCGGAATTGATACAAGATACCTAAAACGCCAAGAATGAAAGGCAGCATGTAGAGCTTATTGTCCGCTTTGTTGTTTTTGAGTGCATCAGGTAGTGTATCCTGATTACCTAATCTCATATTGTCGTAGAAACCGATTCCGGTTTTCCAGTTGCCATCTCTCTTGTTACCCATACTGACACCCTGAATATCATTTTGCTTACCCGCAAAATTCCACATGAAATAGCGCCAGTACATCCAACTGATCTGATAATCAAGGAAGAAACCGATATTCTCTTTCATGGTAGGTGCTCTTTCCCAGGAACCATCTTCGTTTTTGCCGATTTCAGCCCAAGATGCGTAATAATCAGCATGTCCCTGATCATTGCTCATATCCCACATTCTAGGGAAGAAATGCTGATCTTCTGGAGCAAAAACATATTTTATCTTCCTTCCATTCTTTTCATATCTTTCTTTGCCTTTGATATAGGTTTCGGTAGGCTCTACTCTTTGCACTTGTGCCGTAAAGTCTTGTCCGTAAAGGATTGGCCAATCGCCATATTGCTCACGGCTTACATATCCTACCAAACTTACCGGATTGTCCACATTGAACATATCTACGCTAGGATCTGCATTGCTTCTGACCAAGGTGGTAAAATAAGTAGAGTATCCAAGTAGCATGAACGACATGCTCCAGAGTCCCAGGCGAAGGAAATTCCAATTATTCTTTTTCGCGGTTTGCAATCCGAAATAAACCATCACACCTATGAGTATGAAGAAAAATGCGAAACCGGTAAAGAAGGGCATGCTTAATTCATTCACGAAAAAGATATCCATATTTCCTGCTCCCTTGATGCTCCATTGTATCACAGCTTTCTGAACAACACCAGTGATGATGCAACCAATGATGAATGCGAGAAATGTTCCTTCGGTGGTGGATTTGTATCTTTTGAAATAGTAGATGATCACGATAGCAGGGATAGTAAGCAAGTTCAACAAGTGAACACCGATTGACAATCCCATCAGATAAAAAATCAGAATGATCCAACGGTCTGCTTTTGTGAAATGACCCTTAATACCTTGTTCCTGCTCATCGGTTACAGCCTGCTCCCATTTGAGCATAGCCCAGAATACTACAGCAGTGAAAAAAGAAGACAATGCATATACTTCACCTTCAACGGCACTATACCAGAATGAGTCTGAGAAAGTATAAGCAAGAGCCCCGACAATACCGGCTCCCATGATGGCCATTATTTTTCCATTATCCAATGGCTCATTGTTTTTCTGAATGAGTTTTTTGGCAAAATGGGTGATGGTCCAGAAGAGAAACAATATGGTGAAACCGCTGGCAAGCGCACTCATGGCGTTGATACCGGTTGCTGCATGTTGCGGGTCGAATGGAATCATAAAGAGCCTGCCCAAAAGGACAAACAAAGGAGCCCCGGGCGGATGCGGAATTTGGAGTTTGTAGGCACTGGAAGCGAACTCTCCACAATCCCAAAGACTGCCGGTAGCTTCCATAGTCATCAAATAAACGCCACAGGCGATGAGGCATACTGCCCAGCCTGTCAGGTTGTTGATCTTTTTAAAATTCATATCTCGCTGATTATAAAGACAAATATAATCATGTTTCCCTTGATTTTGCCGTTGTGGAGCAATTTAGTCCTACAAATATTCGGTAGATTTGCACGGAAAATTTTATATTGAAAAAACAAATAGTAAAATACAAGGATTTAGGCAACATAGGCTACAGTCAAGCCTGGGATTTGCAAGAAAAACTGCTTGCCCAAAACCTAGAATGGAAAACGGAAGCAAGACAAAACGGGCAAAATGATCCATATCTAGTAGAAACGAATCACCACTTGCTTTTCTGTGAGCATCCTCCAGTTTATACCTTGGGAAAAAGTGGTGATTTATCAAATGTTCTTCTTGATGAATCGGAGATGGCTGAAAAAAACATTGAGTTTTTTCGCACCAACAGAGGAGGAGACATTACTTTTCATGGTCCGGGACAAATTGTAGGATATCCTATTTTTGACTTGGAAAAATTCTCAACCGATATCGGTGTATATCTCAGAAATATTGAGGAAGTGATTATCAGAGTTTTGGCAACGTATGGATTGAAAGGAGACCGAAGTCCTGGAGAAACGGGAGTTTGGCTAGATCCACATGAGAAAGGGAAGGAGCGTAAAATTTGCGCGATAGGTGTAAGGTGCAGCAGATGGGTTACCATGCACGGATTCGCATTGAATGTAAACACCGGATTGGATTATTTTTCAAACATCATACCATGTGGGATACCCGACAAACAGGTTACATCCTTATCCAAAGAGTTAGGTGAGGTTCAAGATATGGGGCTGGTCAGAGAAAAGCTAAAATCAGCATTTCAAGAGGTTTTCCAAGTTGAGTTGGAAGATTAATTCATTTTCACCTTATCTTTTGAAATAAAGAACTTGTTTTTTTCAAACAGTTT
>JAURKN010000007.1 GCA_030831725.1 Ferruginibacter sp. | reverse complement strand
CGTCTATCCCAAAAAATCGGATATTGAAATAAATGGTCTGATTTTTCACATTCCAAATCTCCTCTGTTGTTGGATTGAACAACTGGGATATTTTTACGGTATCCATCAACTCAAGCTGAGCATTTTTAGTAACCATCATATCGAGACTGTGAATCCTCCAGTCGTTGTCTGTTATGTTGATCACACCAGTAAAACAGGGCTCAAAATTCCTTTTGGGGGTTACTTTGATGGTATAAACGGTGTTTCCGTTTTCAGTGAAAGTCCCCATCATTCTGTATTTGTAATACCTTAATGCGCCATCTGCTACAGGTGAGATAAATCCTCTTGAATTTACCCCACCATTGAAAATATCAATGTTGTTCTCATAAAATTGAATGAATGCCGGGAAGGCGAAACCAAAACCATTGGAACCACTCACCCTACTTTGTTTTACTTCCATTTTCAATTTATCGGGTGGAGCCGAAGTGACAATTGAAAAAGACTCCGAGAGGTAAATGATGCCATTTCCTAATGAATCCAATCCCATGTCTTTTTTATCGGAAGAATCAATTTTTTGCCCCATGATCTTATCCGGTAAATTGCGCAGTTTAATCAGGTCTTTGCTGTATAAGCCACATTGGAATACGGAAATCTGCTTCAGATATTCAGGTCTTTTTTTGATGGCATTTCGGATAACCCTATAGGCCGGATTCTCTCCCGAATTGCTGATCACAACTTCTTCCAACAATACTTTTTGTAACTCCAACACAAAATCAAGTTGAATTTCTTCATTTGCAATCTTGATTTTTTTTTCCAGCTTTTGATAACCGACACGCTGGCAAATCAAAGTATATTCTCCTTTGGGCATAGAGATAGAATAAGAAGCGACATTGTTGGACACGCCTCCCAATTGTTGAAACTCCTTGACTGTAACCGAAGAAAAAGGAAGTGGATGACCATCCGTATCAGTTATTTTGCCGTAAACACGTTGTGCATTTGTAATAAATCCAGAGAGCAAGGAATAAATCAAAATGCTCCAAAATGGTAGATATAAGTTTTTCACAAAAATCGGGTTGATGTGATATGTATCGTTTTGAGAAGCGAAATTAGGACTTGTATGATCTTACTCGATTCCTCAAAAGGCTTTGCACGCAATTTAACTTTCTTTTTTACATTTGGAGATGGAAAAAGAACTCAGTGAACATACCAGAAATATACTCGGACTTCAACTACCAACCGACCCACGCTGGGTTAATCTGGCGGAAATTCAGTTGGAGGAGATTCTGACTGACCATGCTTATTGCGAACAGAAAGCGGCCATCACATGCATTTCACTCATTCAAAAAAATCCAGAGAAAAAATTACTGGTAGATGAGTTGAGTCCGATTGTGACTGAAGAATGGGGACATTTCAGATTGGTGTTGGCAGAACTCAATAAACGAGGACTGAATCTGGGCCGTCAAAGAAAAGATGTATATGTCAACAAGCTTATTGAATTTCAAAAAAAGGGGGGCAGTCCTGCAGAGCGTTTTTTGGACCAGATGCTGATCATGGCACTAATAGAAGCAAGGAGCTGTGAACGTTTCAAAAGACTAAGCGAAGGCATGGAAGATACATACATGCGCAAATTCTACCGCAAATTCATGGAAAGCGAGGCGGGTCATTATACCTTGTTCATTACATTGGCTGAACATTACATCGAGAAGAAAGTAGTTCGCCAACGATGGAAAGAATGGCTTGAATATGAAAAGGTGCTGATGAACAGCAGCGAAGTCAGAGGCGACAGGATTCATTAATTCTTGATCCAATAAGTGATGCCGTTGATCACTTGAAGCTGGTTTCCTGATTTCTGAACACCACGGAGTCCTACTCTATCTTGTGAGGAATAATAGGTGAATGGCATATTGTTCATGCTTTTGATTTTACCTGAATATGCCTTGTCATCTGTGGAAGAGTAATATGTAAAGCCAACAGATCCCGCATTCTTTATTTTGCCTTTGTAAGCATCATTGTCAAATGAACTGTAGTATGCGAAATTCATCCTGCCAATGGATTTCAATTTTCCTTGTGCGGATGGATCATCATATGCTGTGTAATAACTCATAGTGTTGGTACCTATAGACTTGATTTTACCAACCATCGATTTTTCATCAAAAGATGCATAATATGTGATCATCACATTCCCAATATATTTCAGTTTTCCACGGAACGCCTCATTGTCTTTTTCTGTATAATATTCAACCCTTCCACCATACGGCGTTATTTTTCTGTTCACATAATCCGCAGGACGATCTGAATAAAGATCCACACCCCACTCCTTGATCTCACCTTCCTGTGATAAATAGATGACAACATTTTCATTCAACAAAAAGCATGTGGTTGTTGTAGCTCCTTTGTCGGAAAGAATGATTTTGTGAATGCGTTGTGCAGATGCAACATAAGATAGACAGAAAAATGCAATGAGTATAAATATGTTTTTCATACAAAAAATTGATTTTATGAACCTGATTTCTACTTTAAAGATATGTTTTCCTGATAAAAAAGAGGTCAATTCCGAGTAAAAAAAGACAATTCTTCCCTCAAGTCTAAATATGGGTGTTGTTTCATAAGCATTTGGGCTTTTTCTGCGCATTTTGCCAAAAAATGCCGGTGTTGTTCGGAAGTGGGATTGAAGGGTTTATGATGACGAGCCAATACGATTTGCGTGATTTCCTTGATGATCTGCTGATCTTCCACATGCAAACATGTCTGCTGGAATTTCTCCCAAACATACTCTGTGGCCTGATAATTGGGATGAACCATATCTTCAGCAAAAAAACGATAATCCCTCAAATCGTCGATTACAAGTTCGTATGCCGGAAAATAAAAAACATTCGGATGTGATTCAACCATTTGATGCACTGCCTGAATCAATATGGATTTGCTTCGGTTATTTTCAACGAAACCTTCCCTTAGGTGTCTCACAGGACTTATGGTAAACAAAATTCTTAGTGAGGGATTTTTGACTTTAAGCTTGTTTATCATCCCTTCAAAATCTGAAACGATTTCATCTGCAGTCATTAATCTTTTATAAAACTTGTCTGTTGGTACTTTATGACAATTGGCGACAAAAAATCCATCTTTATGTTCATACAAAAACGCAGAGCCAAGCGTTATGATCAACCAATCTGCCTGTTGCAAAAATGCACCGGCGCTCTCGGTAGAATGGTTCATTTTTTGCAAAGCAACACTTGGATCCACATCGGAAAACCGAGTATGATGGTCCCATGATCCCCAAATGCCATTATGTTCAAAAAGATCTTGCTGTTTGTATTTTTTCTCTTCGATATAAGCATCTATGGATTTGATGATGCTCGCCGGGTTGAATAATATACCATGAGGATTTTCGAGGGTTCTGAATTTGACCCGAGATAATTTACCACCCATTTGTTCCGTGAAACAGGAACCGATCAACATGATATTTTCATGGTGTCTTATTTTGACATCAAACGGTTCAGGTGTGAATTCTCTTCGAAATTCCATGGTTAATATTGAGGTTGCTGTAAATTGAGATAAGGAAAACTATACAAATATTTGATCAGCCAGCGTTATGGATGTACGTAGAGCGATCCTGTCGATGGGTTTCATTCTGCCCTCTGCTTCAAAATAATCAACCATCCATTCTGTATTCATATTACCCACTAAATTGTTTCCAGACATAGGACATCCCCCGATCCCTTTCAATGCGCCATCAAATCTTCTGACTCCGGCATCATAAGCTGCTGACAGTTTTTCTTTCCATCCCGTGGGAGTTGAATGAAGATGAACCCCGACTTCTGCCTGAGGAACAGCCTTCAACAATCCTGAACTGATTGATTTTACCTGTTCTGGACTTGCCACTCCAACGGTATCTGCAAGCGAAATGATGCCAACTCCCAAATCCGCAATTTTTTGTCCCCAGTCTATTACCAATTGCTCCGAGAAGAAATCTCCGTATGGATTTCCAAATCCCATGGAGAGATAAACGACCAACTGTTTTTTATTGCTGACACAGATCTCGTTTATTTCTTTCAAATGTTCAAAAGAATCCTCGATG
>JAURKN010000084.1 GCA_030831725.1 Ferruginibacter sp. | reverse complement strand
TTCAAATTTACCGTCAGCACCTTTTCTACTTTGTAATCCAAATCCTGCTGCACTCGGATGTGTCCCCAAAAACTGAAGACTTTCTTACTCACGGCCTGTTGAAACCCATTGACAAAACTAAGTGCGACAATCATTGTTGCCACGCTGAGGGCAGTGGCTGTAACGGCCAATCTGATGATGAACCTCGAAAATGTTCGTTCCCCGCGAAAAGCGATTTTTTGCGCTGCGAATAATGGAAAGTTCAATGCTTCTTTTTTACTACCTTTCAAAAGTAATTGAAATACATAACAGATGAGCCAGTTCCTAAAAAAGCCATGCTTGGTTTTTTGTCTTACTTTATTTTATTTTTTTCAGCTCTATGGCCAATTGCCTCAGGAGAAAACGAGTGACAATATCATTTCAGCACAATTGTTTGTTACTGGAGATCAGCAATCTCTTCCTGTCTATACCCTGAACAGCGATATCAAGCTCGAACTGGAATTTGACGACCTGGATGGCGGCATTAAAAATTACTATTACACTTTTGTGTTGTGCGATTACCTATGGCAACCTTCCAGACTCAGCGCTTTTGATTACATCAAAGGATTCACGCAAAACAGAATCACAACATACAGATATTCCAACATCGCATTTGCCCGTTATACCCATTATCAGGCATTTTTACCGGATAGAAACATCATGCCTTCGCGGTCCGGAAATTATCTGCTCAAAGTGTTTCTGGATGGCGATACTTCTAAAACCGTTTTTACAAAACCATTCATGGTATTGGATCCCAAAGTGGCTGTATCGGCACAGGTGCTTCAGCCCTTCACTCCTCAGCTTTTCAATACCCATCAGCGCATCAAGTTTACCGCCAATGTAAAAGAGTTGAATTCGTTCAGCGCACCGCAACAAATCAAGGCGGTAATCCTTAAAAACAACAGGTGGGATATCGCCCAAAAAGACATTTCTCCAACTTTTTTAAGAGGAAATATTTTGGAGTACAATCAAGAACAGATTGGTGTTTTTCCGGGTGGTAAAGAATGGAGATGGTTAGATCTCAGAAGTTTTCGCTTACAAAGCGATAGGGTAGAATCGGGAACTTATGGACCGGAAAAAAGGGAGTTTGTATTGAAGAAAGATATTGATAAATCAAGTGACAGATATGTTTACTTCCCCGATTACAACGGAGCGTATAACATTACCACATATGAAAGCATCAATCCTTTGTGGCAAGGGGATTATGCGACTATTCAGTTTCGGTTGGGTAAAACAGATGGTAATCCATATAGCAGAGAAGATGTTTATCTTATTGGAGGATTTTCAGGCTATATGCTGAATGACAAATGGAAAATGAACTATGATCCCGAATCAGGGGAATACAGGTTAAACGCTTTGATGAAGCAAGGATATTACAATTACGCATATGTCGCCTTGGGGCAAAACCAAGATAAATTGCGCAGACCCTTGGAGGGAGACTATTGGGAAACAGAGAATTCCTACACCATCTTGTTATATTACAAATCATTTACCGACAGAAACGATCAGCTTATCGGGATGTCTACCATCAATTCAAGAACGGATAAGCCAGGCTTTTCATTTTAATCTGATGGCAAGCTGGTTGTTTAAAATCATATCAAAGTTCAATATCCATTTCGAATCAAAATGCCTATATTTGCACCGGCAAGTCTTATACGACCAGCTCCTGTTGAACTCCCCCAGGACCGGAAGGTAGCAAGGGTAGATGGTTGAGCGGTGCGATGTAAGTAACTTGCCATTTTTTATTCTATACATGTTCATAAGTCTTTCTGAATCGGGAAAAACTTGAAATCATTCTGCTTTATCTTTGCCCGGCTTGAGCATTAAATATTTGCTTGCATCAACGATTTTTTTCATATTCATTCATCATCATACAAAATCGCAACAGCATGAAATTCTTTATCGACACTGCCAATCTGAATCAAATCCGTGAAGCTAATGAACTCGGTATTCTGGATGGAGTTACTACAAATCCATCACTGATGGCCAAAGAGGGAATCAGCGGCGAACAAGCGGTTATGAATCACTACAAAACCATTTGTGAGATGGTTGATGGAGATATCAGCGCGGAAGTGATTTCTACTGATTTTGAAGGAATGGTTGCTGAAGGGAAAAAGCTTGCCGCGATTCATGAAAATATCGTGGTAAAAGTGCCATTGATCAAAGATGGCATCAAGGCTATAAAATGGTTTTCTGAAAACGGAATCAGAACCAACTGTACTTTGATTTTTTCCGCAGGTCAGGCCATTCTTGCCGCAAAAGCGGGTGCGACATATGTTTCACCATTTATTGGAAGAATAGACGATAGCGGTTGGGATGGTATTGAGCTTATTCATCAACTCAGCAATATTTTCAGCATTCAGGGCTTCAAAACAGAAATTCTTGCTGCTTCCATCAGAAATCCAAATCACATCATAAAATGTGCTGAAGCGGGAGCTGATGTTTGTACTTGTCCACTCGATTCCATACTTGGGTTACTGAAACATCCTTTGACAGATATCGGATTAGCCAAGTTTTTGGAAGATGCGAAGAAGTTCGCATAGACTATCCTGATCGTTCCTTCCAATCCAAAACAGATCCAATGCGGATTCTGATAATTGACAATTACGATTCATTCACGTACAACTTGGTTCACCTTGCTGAAAAAATCATAGGTGAAAGGGTTACTGTGGTGTTTAATGATCAGTTCAGTTTGGAAGATATTCATCAATATGATCGTCTGATTTTGTCACCCGGTCCCGGTCTTCCGGATCAAGCTGGGCTACTGAAGCAAGTGATACAATACGCCTGCGATAAAATGCCGATCCTTGGTGTCTGTCTGGGACATCAGGCGATAGGTGAGGTTTTCGGAGCAAAGCTTATCAATTTGAATGGGGTTTTTCATGGTGTTTCTTCAGAAATATATGCTTCTGGAACTCAAGATCCCATTTACAAGAACCTGACATTCCCACTACAGGCTGGCAGATACCATAGTTGGGTGATTGATCCACAAACACTTCCTGAATCCATGGGGATAACCGCAAAAGACGCAGATGGAAATATCATGAGCATCAGACACAAAACCCTTGATGTTGTCGGAATACAATACCATCCGGAAAGTATCTTGACGCCAGATGGAGAAAAAATCATTTCAAATTGGATTTTTTCATAATTTAGGAGATAACTTTCACAACATGATAAAGCCGCGCATACTTTCCACTAGGTCTATGATGGTAAAAGTATGTGGCATTACCTGCCTCGATCAACTCCGTGAATTGGATAAAATGTTGGTTGATTTTGCCGGTTTTGATTTTAGAAACGGTTCTTCAAATCTGATTGTCGACAGGCTTAAACCAATGGATTTGAAATATGCTGATGTGGACATTAAAAAAGTTGGCGTTTTCTACAATCAAAGTTTGGATTTCATCAGGGAGATGATTTTGGAATACGGGTTAGACTTGGTTCAGCTTAATGGAAATGAATCTCCAGACCTTTGTCAATCCCTCAACGATGACATTGTGGTCATAAAAAAGATTTTGCTAGACCAGGATCAAGAAAAACATTTGAGCGCATTTATCAATCAATATGATGATGTATGCGACTATTACATACTGGATGCCTCAATACCCGGCAACAGAGGGGGAATAACTTCAGCTTTCAATTGGAATTTTTTAGAACAAGCCCATATAGAAAAACCTTTTTTCATCGGGGGCTCTGGGCTTAAGCCCATGGATGCACAACGAATACATTCATTTAAACATCCTGATTTTATTGGGGTTGATTTGGATGGACATTTCGATAAAGAGCCAGGTATTAAGGATACGGCCATGGTGCTTTCGTTTATGAGGGCGGTCAATCAGGTCGTTAATTAATGTTAATGTCTGGCCTTTGATATGAAAAAAGCCCAATAATCTGTATTTTGCACCAACTTCAATTTCAAACATATGTTTAAGATAAGTTTCTTAGTGATTTTGGCTTTCCCTGTATTATCCTATGCACAAGATCAAAAAAACACTATTCCATCAGAAGAAAAGGAGGTAAAGGTTCAAGCTGATGGCTACAAAATAAATGGTGTAGCCAATGGATATGCTGATGGTACTGTCGTAGACCTATTGAATGGCAATAATCGTGCAGCTGAAGCTACCACCACTGTATCCGGAGGAAAGTTTGAACTGTCAGGAAAATTGAGTGTGCCTGATTTCAAATTGTTGGTTTTTGATAAGTCGCCCAATTTCATTCCCTTATTTTTAGACAACAGCAATGTTATGGTGAATATCACCAAAGATCGCCCTGAGCAAACTTTGGTTACTGGATCAGCAAGCCATAACGATTTCATAGAATACAGCAATGTGACCAAGCCCTATGAGTCTTTGTTTCAACAAGATGGCGCAAAAGATCCCGAAATGATTCGTCAGTGTGTGCAGGCATTGTTGAATTTCTTACAAAACAAAAGAAACTCTTATATCGCACCGCTTGCCATTTTTAGAATTCATCAGGTTACCGGTGATAACGGATTGATGGAAAAATTGTATTCAGGACTTACTCCGGAAGTGAAAAAATCTCCAATTGGTGAGTATGTAGGTCAGCAGGTGGATGAAGCGAGAAGAGACCCAATGGGTAAAGTGATAGCTGATTTCGAGCAGGAGGACGTGAATGGTAAAATGGTAAATATCAAATCCTTCCGTGGCAAATATGTTTTGATTGATTTCTGGGCAAGTTGGTGTGGTCCATGCCGCGGAGAAAACCCAAATGTGGTTGCCGCATTCAACAAATACAAAAACAAAAATTTTACTGTGCTGGGTATATCGTTGGATAAAACCAAATCACCTTGGCTGGAAGCCATCAAAAAAGATGGGCTCATCTGGACTCAATTGAGTGATCTGAAAGGATGGAGCAATGCGGTTTCGCAGCAATTTGGAATCACAAGTATTCCTCAAAATTTTCTTATTGATCCTAATGGAGTCGTTATCGCAAAAAACCTAAGAGGCGCGGCTTTGGAAGCGAAACTGGAGAGTATATTAAAGTGATTTGTTCAGATATATTTACATTCTTACAAGGCAGCTTTTCCAAGCTGCCTTTTGTATAACTGTACCGTATTTTCCAAGCCATAATAAATCGAATCACAAATCAATGCGTGCCCGATGGAAACCTCATGCAAGTTGGGTAAATGTTCAGAAAAATACCCTAGATTTTTGAGATCCAAGTCATGGCCTGCATTCACTTCCAAACCAAGTAACATTGCCAATTCGTATGCGGTTTTATAATCTGAAACAGCAGCATCCCTTTCCCCTAAAGCGAACTTTTTGGCATAAGATTCAGTATATAATTCGATTCTATGGGTTCCGGTATCTTTTGCAGCAAGAATGATGTCTGAAACAGGGTCGACAAAAATGGAAACTTTTATGCCGAGTGATGTGAAGTGTGAAATTGTTTTTTTGAGAAATGCTGCATGTCTTACGGTATCCCATCCATGATCGCTCGTAAGCTGAAGAGAAGCGTCGGGTACCAGTGTAACTTGTTCAGGGCAAATTTCCGAAACCAGATCGATGAATTTATTTTCAACCGGATTGCCTTCAATGTTGAATGGGGTAGTCAGTATTTTTTTTAATTCAAAAACATCCGCATAGCGAATATGTCTTTCATCCGGTCTTGGATGAACCGTAATCCCATCCGCTCCGAATCGTTCTATATCTTTTGCAGCAAGAACAATATCCGGATTATTGCCGCCTCTTGCGTTTCTGAGGGTGGCAAGCTTATTGATGTTTACGGAAAGTCGGGTCATGTCAGCGTACTCGGGTGATGTATCTGGATCGTCCTTTACATCCATATCCGTTGCGTACGCATGAACTTAAGGAAAGAATGAAGAAGGTTAAAAACACGAAAGTGAAAAGCAATCCAGCAGGATTTCTGTTTATCAATTGTTTCATGTGGTTGGGGGTTAGTAGAAATAAAGTTAAGGATTTTCTTTAATCCACATGATATCATTTCAATTTTATCAGATCTCTGATTACTACAGAAGCCGCCACAGCGCCAAAGGTGGCGGGTAAATAAGAGATTGTGCCATAGGCGGATTTCTTATAATTCTTTCCGTCGGTGAGCATCAAACTTTCTTTCATCGGGTTCTCAGGGGAGAAAACGGTTTTGATTCCTTTGTAGATATTTTCTTTCTTTAAATTTTTTCTGACTTGTTGCGCAAACGGACAATTGTATGTTTTTGAAATATCAACCACTTTTAATCGGGTAGGGTCCAGTTTGGCGCCGGCTCCCATGCTGCTGACCAAAGGGATGCCACTGTTGTATGCTATTCTTAAAAAAGTGAGTTTGGGTGTGATGCTGTCGATGGCATCTACCAGATAGTCGGGCTTCTGTTTCAACAAATCTTCCACCATCTCCGGATTTACGAATGCCTTGATTACGTTGAGCGTGAGTTCTGGATTGATGGCTTTTAATCGCTCCGCCATGATGTCTGCTTTGGAAACACCATGGTTTGTGGCAAGCGCGGGAAGTTGTCTGTTTCTGTTCGTAGGATCTACCACATCTCCGTCTATGATGGTCATGATGCCGACTCCGCTTCTGCAAATGAATTCAGCGGCAAATGAACCTACGCCACCCATACCTACGACCATCA
>JAURKN010000083.1 GCA_030831725.1 Ferruginibacter sp. | reverse complement strand
GATGGGAAGCCATCTTGCCGTATTGTTTTATTGAAGGGATATGATGAGCGGGGCTTTGTTTTTTTTACCAACTATGAAAGTAGAAAAGGAAACGAGTTGTTGCACAATCCTCAAGCGGCAATCACTTTTTTTTGGAAAGAATTGGAAAGACAGATCAGGATAGAAGGCAGGATTATTCCGCTGCCTGAATCAGAAAGCGAGGAATATTTTCACAGCAGACCAAGAATGAGCCAAATTGGTGCATGGACTTCTCCACAAAGCAGGGAAATTGAAAGCCGTGATTTTTTGGAAAATCGTTTTCAAGAATTGAATTCACAATATGAAAATCAAGAAATCCCCTATCCAAAACATTGGGGTGGTTATCTGATATCGCCTGACATGATTGAGTTTTGGCAAGGCAGGGAAAGCAGACTGCACGATAGAATCATGTATAGAAAACTGGGCGAAAAAAAATGGAGCAAAGTCAGACTCGCTCCATGATGATTTGATTGAACTAAAGTTCGGATATTATTTTCCTTTTTTCTCAGCCGCTTTTTTTGCAGCCGCAGCCTTTACCGATTCAGTGGATTTTGCCGGTCTGCTTTTTCCAAAGCTTCCAGCAAAAGTTTTTCCTTTTTTGGTTCTGATGTCTCCGCGTCCCATGTTTTGTATATGTAATTGTGTGATAAATCAAATAAAAAAGCAAGACGCAAAAGCGCCTTGCTTAAATCAGTTTTAAGATCAGATCTTAGCAGACAATTCTTTACCTGCTTTGAACTTAGCTACTTTTTTAGCTTTGATCTTGATTACAGCGCCGGTTTGAGGGTTACGACCGTTACGTGCTGCTCTCTTTGTTACAGAGAATGTACCGAAACCAACCAAAGTGAGTTTGTTTCCACTTTTTAAAGTTTTGGTTACCGCTTCAATGAAAGAATCGATTGTAGCGTTTGCTTGTGTTTTGGTGATGCCTGCATCATCAGCGATTTTGGCGATCAATTCTGCTTTGTTCATAATGGTGGTTTTGAGATAGTTTTTAACTGCAACAAATATAGAAGGTTTTATATTCAGACAAAATTATTTTTTCTCCACAAAAAAATCTTAAACGGCTCCGAAACCCTTTATTTTCAAGCTATCCAACAAATCAGTCGGTTTTTTTAAAAATCGAATTTCAATCATATTTCGCCGAAACCCTTGTCAGTATTGAGTTTCAGAAGACAAGTTCTGAAATCCTTTGCTGGCTTGAGCTCCAGCCGTTTATCATTATTTTTCTACTTCTCAAAAATCAGGGATTTTTTGTTTTGCACATTTAGTTAACAACCTGCATCAATGTCCTGAATGCGATGAATCGGTCTCCCCATTTCTGATAAGATTTTTCACGAAGCAGGCTTGCATGTTTGTCTATGTAATGGTTATACAACGACTTGCTCTCCGCTTCGTATTGCACCGCGAATGTTACTCCTTCCGTTTCGTCCGTTTCCAGCAGTCTTAATACTCGATGTCCGGTAAAGCATCCCGTTCCAAGCACTTCCGGTATGTGTTCCTCTGTCAGCCAGGAAAGCCATTCTTCTTGAATCTCGTGCATCACCTTGATGGTTACATTGTATATAAACATAGAATTTCTTGGGTTTATTTATGTGATGTATGTTGTTTTAATCTCGCCAATACCCTCATGATCATTTCATTTTCAATGCCGCATAAACAGGACAATGGTCGCTGTGTTTGACATCCGGATAAATTTCCGCATCCGAAAGTTGATTTTTCAAACCCTCTGAAACCATGATATAATCTATACGCCAGCCTTTGTTGTTAAGCCTGACACTGGGAAATCGTTGGCTCCACCAGCTATAACGATGAGGTTCTTCGTGATATTCACGGAAACTGTCAATCCATCCCGATTCCAAAAATTTCGTCATCCATGCTCTTTCCTCCGGAAGAAATCCGGTTGTGTTTTTGTTTCCTTTCGGATCGTGTATGTCGATTTCCTTGTGGGCTATGTTGAAATCTCCGCACAGAATGATTTTCGGATTCTTCTTTTTCAATTCATTCACATACTCAAATATTTCATCAAGCCATTGATACTTATATGTCTGTCTTTCTTCTCCCGAAGTGCCCGAGGGAAAATAGGCGTTAATGATTCTGATGTCGCCGATTTGCATTTCTATCACTCTGCCTTCCTGGTCGCTCATCGTTTTTCCATTCCCTTTTTTAATTTCACTTTTCTTCAGTTTTGTGATGATGCCCACTCCGCTGTATCCTTTTTTTTGCGCGCTGAACCAATGGTGTTCAAAGCCAAGCTCCTCCAGTTCTTTCACCGGAATATCAGATTCGTTTGCTTTGGTTTCCTGAAAACAGATGATGTCGGCGGGATCGGTTTTGAGCCAATCGATCAATCCTTTTTTCATAGCGGCTCTGATGCCGTTCACATTGTAGGAGATGATGCGCATGTATAAGTATTATTCGATAAATAAATCGGTTGGATGTGTTGGTATTTTTATTCCAGCACCGGACTTAACCATTTCTCGGCTTCTTCCAAACTCATTTTCTTTCGCTTGGCATAATCTTCCAATTGATCTCTTCCAATTTTTCCTACGCCAAAATATTTGCTTTCGTGATGTCCAAAATACCATCCACAAATGGAAGATGCGGGATACATGGCGAGCGATTCGGTCAATTTGATTTCTGTTGCGGTTTCTCCACCGAGCAAATCAAAGAGTTTTATTTTTTCGGTATGGTCCGGACAAGCAGGATAACCCGGGGCAGGTCGTATTCCCTGATATTCTTCTTTAATCAAAGATGTGTTGTCCAGTTTTTCATGTGGCGCATATCCCCAATAATTGGTCCGCACTTCTTGGTGTAGCCACTCTGCGGCTGCTTCAGCCAGTCTGTCCGACAGTGCCTGGATCATGATTTTTTTATAGTCATCCTGTTGTGCTTCAAACTTCTCCACTTGCTTTTCCGTTCCTTGAATGGTTACAGAAAAAGCGCCCATGTAATCTTCTTGATTTGGATGAATGAAATCCGCAAGGGAGAAATTCGGTTGTCCTGATGCTTTTTTAGATTGCTGTCTTAAGAATTCGAGAGATACCTCTTTTTTGTCAGCTGTCAGCTTGATGCTATCAGCCGCTGTTTTTTTCGCAGGCCAGAATCCCAGTACTGCTCTTGCTTCGAGCCACTTTCCTTCTGTTATTTCTCTCAGCATTTCCTTGGCATCTTCAAATAGTTTTTTGGCTTCTGTTCCAACAATTTCATCTTCGAGAATGGCCGGAAATTTTCCATGCATTTCCCAGGTGATGAAAAAGGGTTGCCAGTCGATGTAAGGGATTAAGGATTCTACGGAGACGGGGGAAATGATTTTTGTTCCGGTGAATGTGGGTTTTAATGTTTGTGTATTATCCCAATCCAATTTTGCATGGTTTTGTTGTGCTTCTGCAAACGGGATACTTTTCTTACCTGTATTGCGGTTTCCAAAGTCTTGTGAAAGCTGATTGTATTCTTTCTTTATGTCCTCCAGGTATGTGATCTTTTGCTCCTTGTTCAACAGGGTTCCCGCAACAGTCACGCTTCGAGATGCATCAAGCACATGTATCACTCCGTTATCATACTCAGGCGCGATTTTGACGGCTGTATGCATTCTGCTTGTGGTTGCACCGCCTATCATCAAAGGAATGTTCATTTTCAATCTTTTCATCTCTTTCGAAATGTGCACCATCTCATCCAGTGAAGGAGTAATGAGTCCGCTCAAGCCGATCATATCCACCTTGTGTTTGATGGCCTCGCTTAATATTTTATCTGCCGGCACCATCACACCAAGATCGATGATTTCATAACCATTGCAACCAAGCACAACGCCAACGATATTCTTACCGATATCATGCACATCGCCTTTTACGGTTGCCAATAAAATTTTAGCAGGGCCTGAATCTGCTGCGACGCCATCTTTTTTTAAGTTGTTTGCTTTTTCTTCTTCTATATAAGGGGTAAGAACGGCAACCGCTCTTTTCATCACTCTCGCACATTTTACCACTTGAGGCAAAAACATCTTACCTGCTCCAAACAGATCGCCGACGATGTTCATGCCTGCCATGAGCGGTCCTTCAATCACATCCAGCGGACGAGGATATTTCACTCTTGCCTCTTCGGTGTCTGCATCAATGTGTTCGGTTATTCCATGAATCAAAGCGTGAGCGATTCTGTCTTCCACACTTTCTTTTCTCCAACGCTCATCTTTTACGATTTCTTTTCCTTTTGCCTTTACCGTTTCTGCAAATGTGATCAGTTGTTCTGTTGCTTTGTTATCGTCGTTGTTGATGTTCAAGATAACATCTTCGCAGAGTTTTTTCAATGCCGGCTCAATATCATCGTATATCACAAGTTGTCCCGCATTCACGATGCCCATATCCATACCGGCTCTGATGGCATGGTATAGGAAAACACTGTGAATCGCTTCACGAACATGGTCGTTACCTCGGAAGGAAAACGATACATTACTAACGCCACCGCTTACTCGCGTCAGTGGCATTCTTTGCTTTATTTCACGTGTCGCTTCTATGAAATCGACGGCATAATTGTTGTGATCCTCTATTCCGGTGGCTATGGCGAAAATGTTAGGATCGAAAATGATGTCTTGTGGCGCATATCCGATTTTCTCTGTCAGGATGGTGTAGGCACGCTGACAAATTTCCACTTTTCTTTCTTTTGTATCGGCCTGTCCCACTTCATCAAAGGCCATTACGATTACCGCTGCTCCGAATTTTTTACAGATGATTGCCTGCTCTGTGAATTTTTCTTCTCCTTCTTTGAGAGAGATGGAGTTTACAATACACTTTCCCTGTACGCATTTCAATCCAGCTTCGATGATTTCGAATTTGCTGCTGTCGATCATCACAGGAATCTTTGCGATATCGGGCTCAGACTGTAAGAGATTTAGAAATGTGGTCATAGCCTGCACTCCATCCAACAAGGCGTCATCCATGTTCACATCAAGAACCTGCGCTCCGTTCTCCACCTGTTGCCTGGCAACAGACAATGCTTCCTCATAGGCACCTTCTTTGATCAGTCTGGCGAATTTCTTACTACCGGTTACGTTTGTACGCTCTCCGACGTTTACAAAATTGGTCTCCGGCCTTACAATGAGCGGTTCAAGTCCGCTGAGTCTCAAATATGGCTTTATCGTGTTCAAGGTCTGATGATTGTTAAGGTTAATGATGTGAGGTTTTTCAGATCTCATTTTCCATCAAAGGCAATTTTCTGGGTTTTACGTTTTCCATCAATCTAGCGATGTGCCTGATATGGTCGGGTGTTGTACCACAGCATCCTCCGACAATGTTAACGAATCCGTTTTGCGCCCACTCAGAAATGATGGCTGCTGTTTCAGATGGCAGTTCGTCATATTCTCCAAAGGCGTTCGGTAAACCTGCGTTGGGATATGCGGATGTATAGCATGATGCGATGTTTGACAGCTCTTCGATATGTGGACGCATTTCATTCGCACCAAGCGCGCAATTCAGTCCGATGCTGATCGGATCGGCATGCATGACAGAAACGTAGAAAGCTTCAAGTGTTTGTCCGCTCAGGGTTCTGCCACTGGCATCCGTAATCGTTCCGCTGATCATGATTGGTAAAGGAGATGTTCCTTTCTTTTCGAAATAATGTTTGATGGCATAAATGGCGGCTTTCGCATTCAGTGTGTCGAAAATGGTTTCAATCAACAACAGATCCACGCCGCCATCCACTAGACCGCTGATTTGTTCTTCGTATGCTTCCACCACTTCATCAAAAGTAACGGCACGATATCCTGGATTGTTGACATCAGGAGACAATGACAATGTTTTGTTTAAAGGACCGATGGCACCTGCCACAAATCTCGGTTTTGTAGGGTCTTTTGCTGTGTATTCATCAGCCGCCGCTCGGGCACATTTTGCAGACGCCACATTCAATTCGTAGGCGATTGACTGCATGTCGTAATCCGCCTGTGCGATGGTTGTGCTGCTAAAGGTGTTGGTTTCTATGATGTCGGCACCTGCCTCGAGATAGGCCTTGTGAATGCCGATGATCATTTCGGGTTGTGTGATGCTTAGCAAATCGTTGTTGCCTTTCACATCTTTGTGCCAATCTGCAAACCTGGTTCCTCGGTAATCCGACTCTTCCGGTTTTTGTTTTTGAATCATGGTACCCATCGCGCCGTCGATGATGAGGATTCTTTGGTTCAACAATGTTCTGATGTCCTGCATAAATAATTTCTTTTGGATTTAATCCGGATGATAAAAGCCGCAGGAATGTGGGGATCGAGTAATGACGATTGCAAATCCTAAAGAAAATCGGAGATGGTCGTTTATTAGTTCAATCCGTAATTCCGAAGGGGTTGAACAATAAACAAATCCGCCCCTTGTGGGTGCAAAGATAGTCTACAAAAGGTTTTGTTCAAAATGTAAACTCAGCTATTCAGTGATTGAACGTAGTGTTCTACGGGAATGCGGTTGCTGATGCTCTTGGCTAAAGTCATCTCATCGGCATACTCCAACTCTCCCCCAAACGAAATGCCTCTGGCGATCGTGGTTATTTTGACGGGAAGGTCTTTGAGTTTTCTGCCGATATAGTAAATGGTGGTATCGCCCTGTATGTTCGGGTTTAAGGCGAAGATGATTTCGGAGATTTCATTGTTTTTCACTCTCTCCACCAGCGATTCGATGTGCAATTGATCGGGTCCGATTCCATCAAGAGGAGATATGATACCGCCTAAAACATGGTAGGTTCCGTTGAACTGTTGTGTGCTTTCAATGGCGATCACGTCTCTGATGTTTTCCACCACACAAATCCATTCTTTTTTTCTGGAAGGATTGCTGCAAATGTTGCAGATCTCCGTATCCGAGATGTTCTGACATTGTTTGCAGTTTTTAATTTCCTTGCGTAAGGTGGCAATGGCTTCTGTAAAATGCTCTACTTCGTTTGCAGGTTGTTTGATCAGGTGCAAAACCAGTCTCAACGCGGTTTTTCGCCCAATTCCAGGCAGTTTGGCAAATGAATTCACCGCATTTTCCAACAAGGCAGAAGAGAAGACCATGGTGTAAAATTAGCATAATTTACTCAGCTACAAGGACTTGTTTGCAAACAGAAGTTTGAATCTAAATGGGAATTGCGTGCCGATGATTGGATCTAAAGCGTGATGGTTCTTTCGTTCTCCCAATCTGCTTTTACTGTGATCTTTTGCTGTATGGACAAGGTTTGTTCAGGTTGCTTTCCCGATTTGTAATTTCCAGGATCCCATTTGCCGTTTCCATTTTCATCGTACAACAAACTGAATTCATAATCTCCGGGCAACATCAGTTTTTCTTCCCAGGTCGACCTGTTTAACACAATTGACCTTAGGACTTCGTTTCCTTCTACAACTTGAAGGATAGGGTTTCGTTTGAGGTCCAGGCCTTGGATGTCCAGTTTCAGCGAACCATATTCTTGTTTATCCTTCACAAAAAATCGGAGTGTATCGTTGGCAAAAAGGGATAGTCCGGATGAATCTGAAAGGCCATTTTTAAAAAGTAGAACATATACTCTTTCTCCCGGTGTCCAGTTTCTTTGGATGGTGAGTTTTTTTCTGTTGCTGTCCAACACTTTTGTCACATTGGAAAGTGCTTTCCATGATGTGTCGCAGATTACTACGGAGTCGGTTTCAAACCGGGCCAGTTTGTTTGCAAAATCAATTTCTAGCGGCTTGAGCAAATCCTGTTTGCCATTCAAAAGGTTGTTGCTGTATTTGAGGTATTTGTTTTTTTCTTTTTTGTCCGATTGGCTCTGTGTTGAGCTTTGGCTTTCTGCTTTTTTTACGGCATAAGCGAGCAATACCGATGGTTTCGGATTTTCGGATGGCATGACTGCTGAATCTGCAAAGGCAAACAGTTCTGTCTCGGCATTATAAGCCTTGTTTCCGTCTCCATCTTTCAAAGCGTAGAGTCTGAATGATTCACCGGGCAGTCGGGTAAAGGTGAAACTTCCGTCGCCTTTCAATTTGGTGATGTAATCTGGTCTTCTGGTTTGTACACTGCTGTCAACCGCATTCTTATATAGCATGGCAACCAAGGTGGAATCTGTTTTTCCGGTTTGTGCCAGAATGACCTTACCCGTTACCGTTAGCGAATCGATTTTTGGACCAGTAGAGAAAACGAATTCGAAATCGCGCATAACGTTACCTTCATTAACGTCTTTGATGGCATTACCGAAATTGATTTTATAAGTGGTGTTTGGAAGCAGGCTGTCTTTGAATCGTATGTTGATGCTTTTCAGGTTGCTTTGAATAACAGGATTGTTTTTCGGCAATGGCGAGATCATTAGGTTGGAACTGAGATCCTGTATTTCGATGTATTCATCAAACGTCAACGATATCTTATCATCATCAAACATTGTCGCATCAAGCCCCGGCATTGATTTGACCAAAACAGGTGCTGTGGTATCTTTCGGTCCACCGGAGGGAGATCCGATCTGCGCGCAGCCGTTGCATAATATCAAGTTGATGAATACGACGACAGCGATTAAAAGGACATCACGCATTCTTGGACTATTAGAGGATTGGTTCCATTTCACTCGTCAAAATTAGGAAAACGAAACGGATCAGTCTTCGGGGATTTCCGGATCGTGAAGCTCCTTGGCTATTTCGTTGGTTTTTACAAAGTTGCACCAATGGCATTTTTCCTCTCCGCAGCCGGTATAGAAATTCCTGTTTTGAATATTTTCCCAGGTTTCAACAATTTGCTGGCTGACGGTGGTGATGTCGGCTGCACTGATGTTTACCGTATGGGTAATGTATTTTTTCTTGTTATCGGGCTCTACAAAGTCAAAGACTACTTCGTCGGCATGGTATTGCTTACCCGGATAATTGTCAATTAGAATTTTGTAAAAAACAGCTTGACGCCAATAGTCACCTCCATTGGGGTGTTTTTCGCAAGGTGGACTGAATTTTTCTTTGGCATTATCGGGGTTTCCGGTTTTGTAATCCACAACCCGAACCGAGTTTCCGTTGAACTCTATCTTATCCAGCTTTCCTTTCAATGGAACATTATTCACCACCACATTTTTAATGCTGTGTTCTAGATTCAGGAAGTGGTTTTTGTTTTTTAGTTTTTCGTCGTAATATTTTGTCAGCACCTCGTGTCCGTATTCCAGTCTTCTTGAGAATTGTTCTCTGGTGAAAAGTTCTCTGTTTCTGCTCATGTAGAAATTGAAATTGTCGAGCAGTTTTTCTTTACTTGGGAATGCATGGTTGGGTTCATCGTCTTTCATGGCTTGGAATAGATATTGCAAAGCGGCATGAATAGCGGAACCGAATTCCATGGCTTCGTTCTTGGCAGATGGTACACGGATGAAGTTATTGTAGTAGAAGCTGACGGGACAGGTAAGATAGCTGTTGAGGGCGGTGACGTTCATCACGAATTTGTCGAGCATCGGAGTGATGAGGGCATCTTCCAGTTGCTCCAGTTCGGGTTTCGCGCCTTCACCGAGGTGTAAGATGGCGAAGCGGTCGAGGTCTTCCGGGTTCATGTCGGCTTTCGAAGCAACGAGTGAATGCTTTGTTCTGATCTCTTCCAAAAATTTGGATTCTTCCATTTCTTTGGCTTCGGCATTGAGCTT
>JAURKN010000082.1 GCA_030831725.1 Ferruginibacter sp. | reverse complement strand
CGACCAAAATGCTCCTTATCAGGGAAAATCTCATCTTGCATGGGCAGGTAAACCCCTGCACTGTCTACGATATAAATGATGGGAAGATGATTTTCCATAGCGATCTCCTGCATTCTTAGATTTTTCTTCCCAGTTATCGGAAACCAGGCTCCGGCTTTCACGGTTTGGTCATTGGCAACAATCACACATTGTCTTCCGCCCACATATCCGATTCCGCTGACAGTTCCACCTGCTGGGCATCCCCCATGCTCCGAATACATTTCGTATCCAGCAAAAGCTCCAATTTCCATAAAGGGCGTCCCTTCATCCAACAAATATTCTATACGCTCGCGCGCGGTCAGCTTGTTTCTTTCCTTTTGACGCATGGCAGCCTTTTTTCCACCACCTTCAAAAATCAGATCAAGCTTTTGACGGATTTGACTCCAGGCCATCTTCATGGCATCCTCATTCTTATTTTTTTCAAGATTCATTTATGTCGTTTTTGCAATACGCAATTTAGGTGATTGTAAGGAATACAAATAGCGCAGTGTTGAAGATTGTTCATTATTTTGCGTTTACAATCAAAACCATGACCCCAAAAAAACTGATCATCATCGGATCTTCCGGACATGCGAAAGTGGTACTGGATATATTTGAAAAAATGAATCAATATGAATTCATCGGTTTCATTGACAGTTATATGCAAGCTGGCGAGAAAGTATTGGGATTTCCGGTTTTGGGAAATGAGGAAATTTTACGCGAGCATTCACCTGATAGCACGATGCTATTTATTGCTATTGGCGATAACTGGACCAGGCAAAAAGTGAAGGAACGTATTTCAAAAAATAATCCGCTTTTTTCTTATGCAAACGCCATACATCCATCGGCACAAATCGGAATGGAAGTAACCCTTGGGCAAGGAACCGCAATCATGGCTGGAGCGATTGTAAATCCTTGCTGCAGCATCGGTTCTTTCTGTTTGATCAATACCCGAGCTTCCTTGGACCATGACTCGCAAATGGGAGACTTTTCGAGTTTAGCTCCAGGGGTAACGACCGGAGGAAATGTGCGAATTGGCGCATTTACAGCCGTTGGAATCGGAGCCAACATCATGCATGGAGTCACTTTAGGAGAACACGTTGTTGTAGGTGGGCACTCGTTTGTGAACAAGAATATTGGCGATCAGGTTGTATGCTATGGAACGCCGGCAAAAATCATCCGCAATCGTGAAATAGGTGAAAAATACCTTTGATATGGAAACAATTGGAATCATGGGCGCCATGCCGGAAGAAGTTGAAGGCATCATCGATTTGATGGAAGAAGTTGAAACACATGAGATCGGGAAAAGAATCTATCATCTAGGTAAAATCAATAAAAAAAAATGTGTTGTTGTTTTTTCAAGATGGGGAAAAGTTGCCGCTTCTTCCACTGCCAGCACGCTAATACATATTTTTGGTGTTACTGAAATATGGTTCACCGGTGTTGCGGGAGCGATTAATGATAAGGTAAAAATAGGCGACATCATAATTGGTGAAAAGCTCTACCAACATGACATGGATGCACGTCCGCTGATCAATCAATTTGAAATTCCCTTGCTTGGACTTGACTACTTTACAATGACAGACGAACGAAAGTTGTACGTTTTTGACAGAATAAAAACAGCAGTTGATAACAAGATATTTTTTGAGGCAATATCAGACGAAACACTTGCGGAATTCAATATTGATAAGGTTTCGGTTCATCTCGGTTCCATAGCAAGCGGCGACCAATTTTTCTCAACCTCAACTCAAAAGAACAATCTTTTATCAATTCTTCCTGGTATACATTGTGTCGAAATGGAAGGAAGCGCCGTCGCTCAAGTTTGTTACGAAAACGATATCCCTTTCACCATCATCAGAACCATTTCTGACGCTGCAGATGACAACTCGCATGTAGACTTTCCCATTTTCGTTCAGAAAATAACAAAAGAATTCACAAAATCCATGGTCAAAGCACTGATCTGATGTGACGTATATCATGTTGCATGTAATAGTCAAAACCTAGTTTTGTTTTGACAATCTTGCTTTGAAAAAATTCAAACTTCAAAAAATCTGGAAACAGCTCGGACCCGGATTGATAACGGGCTCCAGTGATGACGATCCTTCGGGGATTACAACGTATTCCCAGGCAGGTGCAAAATTCGGATTAGACACATTATGGACTGCATTGTTTACATGGCCATTGATGACTGCGATTCAGCACATGTGTGCAAAAATCGGATTGGTTACAAAACAAGGCTTAGCCGGAACTGTAAAAAAAGAATTTCCATCTTGGGTCATTTGGTTCGTTCTTATCATTAGTATTCCTGCCATCTTGTTAAACATCGGTGCCAATATATCCGCCATGTCAGGTGTGATCTGCCTGCTAGTTCCAGGTATTCATCCCATGGTTTGGGGGCTTTGCATCAGTGGCTTCATATATTGGTTCATGATACAATTCTCTTACCGCAAATTTTCGGGCATGCTAAAATATATCTGTCTGATTTTGCTTGTTTATGCTATAATTCCCTTCCTCATTCGTGTAGATCTGACAAAAGTCATGTTTGCCACTTTTGTTCCCAAAATCACTTTTAACAGCGAATATGCAGGAATGCTGATTGCCATTTTCGGTACAACGTTGTCGCCCTATCTTTTTTTCTGGCAATCCAATATGGATGCAGAGGAAACTTCATCTCTGAAAAATGTAAAAAAAGGAATGAGAACCCTATTCATCAACGAAAAAACAGACATCATCATCGGAATGGGGTTTTCCAATTTGATTATGTTTTTCATCATTCTGACAACGGGAACAGTTCTTCATGCTTCAGGCAAAATGGAGATAAACACATTGGAAGATGCAGCATTGGCATTGAAACCACTTGCAGGAAAAAATGCTTTTGTATTGTTTTCATCAGGTATACTTGGTACAGGATTGCTATCCATTCCCGTGCTTTCAGGCACTATCGCCTATATGGTTTGTGAAACAATGGGTTGGAAAATGGGGATGAATCATACATATCATGAAGCAAAAACTTTTTATAATCTCATTGGTTTGTCTTTAGCCATTGGGATCCTCTTTCAAATACTGAAGATCAATCCTATAAAAAGTCTTGCATATTCTGCATTCGGTTATGGGTTAGTGGCACCTGTAATCATTGTGATCATCTTAATGATTACAAACAACAAAAGAATCATGGGAAATCAAACCAATAATTTGATAACCAATATTTTAGGATGGATTTCTGTTGTTTTGATGGCATCTTCAGTGTTATTTTACTTTTACAGATAGGTAATGACGAAAACTTGCGTAATTGTATCCTCATTTTTTGGTTGAAGGGGTAATAATATTTACATTTGAGCCTTATCCATTCAACGTAAACATGAAAAAATTTTACACCTTTCTTTTGCTGGCGGTTTGTCAGCTGTTTCTGATGCAACAAACCCAGGCTCAACAAACCAATCTTTGGTCACTTTCAGACGTGAGCAGAGTCAACAAGACGCTTATTACGGGTCCGAATATGCCAATGAGTTATGACGTATTCGAATTGAATTTCAATGCCTATCGTAATCTTGTGCAGGCAGCGCCACATGAGAGCCGTACAGATGCTAGCCGTTCGTCTGTGATTGTCAATTTTCCAATAGGAAACGGAGCGTTTGAGTCTTTTCGAATTGTAGAGGCACCTGTGATGCACAAAGACCTTGCGGCGAAATATCCCGGAATCAGTGCCTATTATGGAAAAGGCATCAATGATCCTTCGGCTACCATTCGATTCGACATTTCACCATATGGTACCAATGCCATGATCATGTTTGGCAATAAGAGTACAGTTTACGTTGACCAAATCGAAGGAAATTTTTACAGAGTCTCTTCAAGAGATAAATTCAATACCCATCGTCAATTCAATTGTTTGACAGAATCGTTCAACAACAGTGTTACAGAAACAGAAAGG
>JAURKN010000081.1 GCA_030831725.1 Ferruginibacter sp. | reverse complement strand
GATTGAATTACTTCAACAGCTCTCTGCTGATTACCAGCTTTTGTATTTCGCTGGTACCTTCTCCAATCGTGCATAGTTTACTGTCGCGGTAAAATTTCTCTACCGGAAAATCTTTGGTGTAGCCATACCCTCCGAATATTTGTACCGCATCGGTACTGATTTCCACGGAAATTTCGCTGGCATAGTACTTTGCCATGGCCGACTCTTTGGTCATAGGCAGTCCTTTCATCTTCAAGTCGCAGGCTTGTCTGATCAAAAGCTCGGCACCTTCAATTTTGGTGGCCATATCTGCGAGCTTGAAAGCGATTGATTGGAAATTGGAGATGGGCTGGTCGAATTGATGACGTTCTTTGGAATATTGCAACGCGGCCTCAAATGCGCCTCTAGCGATACCCAGACTGAGGGCAGCTATGGAAATTCTTCCACCATCCAAAATCTTCATGCTTTGTTTGAAACCATCTCCCACTTCACCAAGTCTGTTTTCATCAGAAACAACACATTGATCAAAAATCATCTCAGCGGTTTCACTGGCCCTCATACCCAATTTGTTTTCTTTTTTTCCAGCTGAGAATCCGGGAGTACCACGCTCAACGATAAATGCTGTTGAATTGTTTTTGGCTCTTGGTTCGCCTGTTCTGCACATCACCACCGCAACGTCACCCGATTTACCATGGGTGATCCAGCTTTTCGTTCCATTGATGATCCACTTGTCTCCGTCGCGAACTGCGGTTGTTTTCATGTTGCCCGCATCACTTCCTGTATTTGGCTCTGTTAATCCCCATGCTCCGATATGTTCGGCAGTTGCTAGTTTGGGCAAATATTTTTGTTTTTGCGCCTCGTTTCCAAAAGCAAGTATATGTCCTGTACACAATGAATTATGGGCGGCAAGCGACAATCCAACTGAACCGCATACTTTGGCTATTTCCTGAATGATCGCATTGTACTCAAAATAACCCAAACCGGTTCCACCATAAGCTTCAGGTATCAAAACCCCCATCATGCCCAATTTTCCCAACTCCTTGAAAATATGTATCGGAAATTCTTGGCTTTCGTCCCATTCCATCAGATTTGGACGAATATGCTGCTGCGCAAAATCACGTGCACTTTGTGCCACTTGTTGTGTCAATTCTGAAGTTTCGAAATGCATACTTGTTGTTTGAATGCGCAATTTAGGGATAAATGATTTCGCTGTTTCAAGGTGAAGAGGTTCCGATTGTCAAATAAGGCCTGATCTGATCATATTTGTTTTTATCAATTAACGCTATTTTTTGAATATCCTCTAACGTTTGAAATATTCCATGTTGTTCCCTGTAATTCACTATGATTTTTGCTAAACGAAATCCAAAATACGGATGTCGGCCAAATTCTTGAACACTACTTTGATTTATGTCCATTTTTTTGATTTTATCGTCGAATTGCAGTCTGTTTTTAATTTTTTGTAAAACCGAATCAGGTAGATTCCAAACCTCTGAAAGCTGATTTACCGAAACAAACCCTCCTAGTCTTTCCCGATATGAAACAATCCTGTGAGCCAAAGCAGGTCCGATGCCAGGCAAGGATTCCCACAAAACCGAATCTGCCGAATTGATGAAAATCGGTCTTGCATTTATCCTTCTTCTCGTTTGAGTGGTGTCCCTCCAATGATATCCAATCGAAGCGGTTTTTGCATTTTGCTCCTCTTTTATCCGAACGAATGGAATAAGTGATTTACAAAGTCCCGCATCCATTCCCCATATTTTTTGCAGGTCTTCCGGTTTTCTGAACCTACCTCCTTTTTCTATATAACGCCTAACTGTATGCGCAGTTTTCGGACGCAAGCCCATGCTGATCCATTCTTTCTCTCCTATGATGTTGGGATCAAAAAAGCGCAAAGGAATCTTTGATGGCATTGATACAAACCCCGCTGATGAATCTTCTCTTTGATTTGGATTTTCCTCATCCGAAAAAAAAGTTGATGTCAGATTTTCAAACCTGATTTCAGCATCTTGTGGATCTTTGCATTTCTGAATCAGTTCCGGCAAAAACCACATGAAAACGCTGACCAATAGAATAATATAAATTCCCCTGCGTTCGTGATTGGTCAATTCAAAAAAAGGATGTGGATTCCTTTGTTTCATTCAGCAAACTTAGTTCGCCGCTGAAGGTTTTAAAAAGTAAAAAGTACAAAAAATCATGTTTTTATCACGAGTCCGTCGTGTGCTAAAAACATACCTGAAGGTAGCTCTTGGCTGATTCGTTCATGAAATCCAAGTTGATGGCTGATGTGGGTGAAATATGCGTTTGGAACTTCTGTTTTTCTTACCACTTCAATGGCTTCGTCTAGGGTAAAATGAGAAAGATGTTTTTCTTTGCGAAGCGCATTCAGTACCAAAAAGCGAGATCCTTTTATCTTATCGAGCTCTTCGTCTTCTATGCGATTCGCATCGGTGATATAAGTGAAATCTCCAAACCGGAAGCCGACAACCGGCATATGAAGATGCCAAACAAAAATCGGAGTGACCTCTATATCACCAACCATGAAATCTGTGGATGTGATCGGCTTGAGATTGATTTTGGGAACACCCGGATATTTCTTGTCTGAAAAAATATAATTGAATTCTCGGCGTAAAGCTTCGGCAGTCAATTCATTTGCAAATACATCCATCGGTTGCTGGTGAAAATAATTGAACGCTTTCACATCGTCCAATCCAGCCACATGGTCTTTGTGAGGATGGGTGAAAATGACGGCATCCAGTTTTTTGACTTTCGCCTTCAGCATCTGAGACCGGAAATCCGGAGTGGTATCCACCACCAATGTGGTTGTCGGACTTTCCACCAGTATGGAGCTTCTATATCGTTTATCTTTGAAATCGTTGGAATCGCATACTTCACAATCACAGGCAATCATGGGAACTCCCCCGCTGGTTCCAGTTCCCAAAAAAGTGATTGTAAGTGGAGGAGAAAATTTTTCCTTTCGGAAGGTCATGCCTGAATGTTTTGTCCGATTATCGAGTTCGGTTGAGATTATCTTTGAACTTCTACTGCGATGAGCTCCTCAAACAATCGCTGGCTTTCGTGCGTGAGAATGTCAATGTTGATATTTAACAAAGGCAACAAATCAATCAGTGTATTGATTCTTCCTTCTGTTTGAAGAAATTTATTCAGTACCACTACTTTTTTTGCCTGAAGAATGCAATATCCACTTTGAAACGTACCTCTTTCGTAGCGAATGATATACCCTCCTTCTTCGATGACTCTCTCAATCTTATCTAAATTCCCTTGTGTAAACTTCATAGTGTTACGTTAATGTTCTGCAACTTCCTAATTTAAAACGGCTATTGGAAATGATTTTTTCAACGAATGTTGAAAAAATCATTTTACTGTCATTCGGACCACCGGAATAATCATCTCCTCCATGCTGATTCCCCCGTGCTGGAAGGTGTTTTTGTAGTAATTCACAAAATGATGGTAGTTATTGGGATAACAGAGATAAATGTCCCCTTTTGCGAATATGTAAGAGGAATTGACAGTTGGTACGGGCAATCCGGCTTGTTTCGGATCGCGGAATGCTAGTACGTCCTTTGCTTCATAATCCAGATTTCTTCCGTGTTTGTATCTCAAATTCGTGGTTGTTTGACGATCTCCGACTACCTTGCTCGGGGTTTTAACCCTGGTACTCCCATGATCAGTCGCCAAAACGATCTGTATTTTTCGGTCACTCAGTTTTTTTAGGGCCTGATGGAGCGGACTATGTTCAAACCAACTGGCTGTCAGACTCCGATAACTGCTCTCATCGCCCGCCAACTCCTTGAGCACTTCCATTTCTGTTCGGGCATGACTCAACATGTCTACAAAATTGTATACGATGATATTCACGTCATACTCAAGCATGTTATGAATGTTCTCCACCAGTTTCTGTCCATCTTGATTATTGGTGATTTTGGTATAACTGGAACGAATGCCTGACTTTCCCGATTTTTTCAATTGCTCCTGAAAAAGAAATTCTTCGTGACTGTTTTTTCCTCCCTCATCATCATCGTTTTTCCAGTATTCAGGGTATTTCTTTTGTATCTCCACAGGGAGCATCCCCGAAAAAATAGCGTTTCTGGAATATTGAGTTGCGGTTGGGAGTATGGAGTAAAAGCTATCCTCTTCCAATATGCGGAAGTTCTCCGAAAAGATCGGCATGATGGATTTCCACTGATCGTATCTCAGATTGTCTATCAGTATAAAAAACAATGGGACTCCTGGTTCGACATGAGGAAGCACTTTACGTTTGATCAGTTCGTGACTCATCACTGGCGCATCGGAGCAAGAGGGACTCATCCACTGTGCGTAATTTTTACTGATGTATTTGAAAAAAGCCAAATTGGCCTCTTGCTTTTGTTTGGCAAAAACTTCTTTCATCTCCTGGCTCTCACTCTTTTGCATCTCCAACTCCCAAAAAACAAGCTTCTTGTAAACTTCCATCCAACCTTGATGATCAGGTGCATCTTCTATGGCAAATAAAAGATTATTGAATTCCTGCAGATAAGCCGAGGTTGTTTTCTCAGACACAAGTCTTTTGTTGTCAATCAGTTTTTTCAAACTCAGCCAAACCTGATTCGGATTCACAGGCTTGATCAGATAATCGCTGATCTGACTGCCTATGGCTTCATCCATGATATTCTCCGCTTCGTTTTTGGTGATTAACACAACCGGGAGATTGTTGTTTGTCTCTTTGATTTTTTGTAGCGTTTGTAATCCTGTGAGTCCAGGCATCGTTTCATCCAATAATACGATATCTACAATGTTGTCTTGTAAAAAATCTATCGCATCAGATCCGTTGGTTTTGGTTAACACCTCATAGCCCTTGGTTTCCAAAAAAACAATTTGAGACTGCAAACTGTCAATCTCATCATCCACCCATAAAATCCTGATTGCGCTCATATTTTCATTGTTTTCTAAAAAAATGGATCCATAACGACTCTTACAAATGTAATTTTTTAATCTGACGGATTAGGGCTTTACCTTTGTCGCGAACACATTTTAACGAAACCTTCCAGAACATGCCTTTTCATAAAATCATCAACGATCCCGTGTATGGATTCATTACGATTGATGATGAAAGAATTTTCAAACTGATCAACCATCCCTTTTTTCAAAGATTGCGACGCATCCAGCAAATGGCAATGGCACAACTGGTATACCCTGGCGCCGTCCATACGAGATTGCATCACGCATTGGGCGCTTATCATCTTATGGGATGCGCGCTGCAGGAGTTGTCGTCTAAAGGCATTGAAATAACGGAGGAAGAAAAATTCTCAGCAAAAGCGGCCATTCTATTACACGATATCGGACATGGCCCTTTTTCCCATGCGCTAGAACATGTGCTTGCGGAATCTTTTCATCACGAAGAATTATCGCTCATGCTGATGAAATCCCTCAATGAAGAATTGAACGGCGAACTTAATATGGCGCTTGATATTTTCTGTGACAAATACCATAAAAAGTTTTTACACCAGCTCATCAGCGGACAATTAGATGTGGATAGAATGGATTATCTAACACGTGACAGTTTTTACACCGGTGTAAATGAAGGGGTAATCGGATATGACAGAATCATCAATAGGCTGACCGTTCACAACGGAGCGTTGATGGTGGAAGAAAAAGGT
>JAURKN010000080.1 GCA_030831725.1 Ferruginibacter sp. | reverse complement strand
TGAGGAAGTCTGCCCGATTGAGTTTCTTAGCCCGGCAAAGGCGGTAATGAGCTGATAAACCAGATAATACAGGCCTAAAAGCATGGCAATGATCACGAGATCAAAAAAGGTTACGTAGTAGAATGCGTCTGAAAGAAACATAGTAAATATTTCTGCAAAAGTAAACAAAAGCCCATTGGAGTAATCATTTGTCAGATTTTAACATCCTCTATTAGATTCCAGAGCCTTAATTTTGCTATGTAAAATGTAAAATATGGAAACAATCGTTCAAAATCCGGTTCAGTTCACAGCATCTGCCATACAGGAAATATGCCGACTCATTGAAGTAGGACAAGGCGAAGGGATGATGCTTAGGGTTGGTGTTAAAGGCGGTGGTTGCAGCGGCATGACCTATGTGTTGGAATTTGATCAAAAAATGGAACAAGATGAGGTCTATCATACAGAGTCATTTCCCTTTATCATGAATAAAGCACATGGCATTTATCTGACAGGCATGAAAGTAGAGTGGGAAGGGGGATTGAATTCGAGGGGATTCACTTTTCAGAATCCGAATGCCAGCAGCACCTGTGGTTGTGGTACGAGCTTTGCGGTATAGGAAAATCGGAATGGTATTAAAAAAAGCCCGTCATTGACGGGCTTTTTCAATTTTTTCGCTGTTGGTTTTTCGGGTTTGACATATCACCCAGGATACAGCGGATTCGCATCGGCATTAGGCCTTTGCTTTCAATGGGTTTTGGATGTTCGGTTGGTTTTTCACCACAGCAACAAGTTGCGATGGCTGGATTTGGATTTTTTGGTTTTCAAAGGATCGGAACAAAACGGGTTTTTGGTTTTTCAGGATCTGGATATTTTTAGTTTGCTCATTTAAAAAAGAAAGAAGTTGATTGATACGGATTTTGGTTTTTCTTGGATAATGGATCGAACTTTTTAGGTTCTATGGATTTGGATTGATTTTACTTAACAGTCGATCAATCAACTTCTGACACAAAGATGGGATGAATTTTAGTTCTGTTCAAGAGCAAGATTGCCCTATTTTCAGGGGGTTGTAATTACTGTTGGTGGCGTAAAACAACGGGTAGTCATCCTGTATAAACTACCTTTTTTACGAACGTATATTTACGATTGGGTGAGGCACATGGGCAATAAAAAACTCCCGCCGAAGCGGGAGTCAATCATGTAACCGGGTTACTCAATTGGTTTTTCAGGATTGGAAACTTATGCGTTAAGTTTTTGGGGCCTGTTGAGTAGTCTGCTACGGAGACTGCGGTTCAATGTTTTCTTCAGGGTTTGGATGGATTTGGTTTTTCAGTTCTTCTTGTTTGTGAAGAACCATTGGACTGGATTTGGTTTTTCTGCCTGGGATATTGGATCGGTTTTCATAAGGACATTCGGTTTTCATTTCAGGATGTTGGATCGGTTTTCATAAGGACGTTTGGTTTTCATTTCAGGATATTGAATCGGTTTTCATAAGGACGTTTGGTTTTTTGGATAAGGATTTCTGGATTTTCAATCTGTTAAAGAACTTGGTTGGTATTGGATTTTTCAGCGGGTGGAAAAGTGCTTTATTTCCTTTCCTTTCTGATACAAAGATGTATCGTTTTTTAAAGCTGACATAGAGCAAGAATGCCCGATTTTCGGGTTGATGTTATTACCGCAGCAATGGTCTTAATACGTTGTAATCCGCATCAAAATAGCGTGTTGATACGTTCGTAATTATACGTTTTTAGACAATCGGTATCGTATGAAATAAAAAAGCGTGCATCGTTAAAATGCACGCCCATAGAAGATTTTAGGCCAATAGTAAAATCCCGGAGTCTATTTTGACAAGCTCTGTATGATGTCGTATTTAGTGACGATTTGGAAAGAACCACTATCATCTTTTCCAAGCACAGCTCCATTGTCTTTGTTGATGAATTGACTAAGTTTTTCCAATGGAGTATCCATATTCACGATAGGATAGGGAGGTTCGATCACCTCGGATACTGACTTATTTTTTATATCGCCGTTCTCAAGCATCTTTGAAAATAAACCACTTTCTGAAACAGCGCCTACATTCACTCCATTCTCAAATACAGGGATATTTTCGATATCATATTTCTTCATCAGGTTTATAGCCTCCAAAACGGTAGCGTCGTTATTGATGCTGATCAGTTTTTGGCTCTTTCTTGCATTAACCACCTGACGGAAAGTTTTTACATCCAAGAATCCGCGTTCTAGCATCCATTCATCATTATAGACTTTACCAACATAACGGCTGCCATGATCGTGGAAAATACAAACTACAACATCATCGGGTTTCAATTGATCTTTCAGATTGTAAACACCTTGTAAGCAGGATCCACAGCTATATCCAATGAACAACCCTTCTTCTTTCGCCAGTCTTCTTGCCATAACCGCACCATCCTTGTCGGTTACTTTCGTGAATTCGTCTATGTATTGCATGTCATAATTCTCCGGAACGAAATCCTCTCCGAATCCTTCACTGATATAAGGATAAACCTCGTTGTTATCCAATTCTCCTGTTTCAAAATATTTTTTAAGCAAAGAACCATAACTGTCAATCGCCCATACTTTGATGTTCGGATTTTTTTCTTTCAGGTATTTTCCAGTTCCGATGATGGTTCCTCCTGTTCCTGTAGCTACCACGAGGTGCGTTACTTTCCCTTCTGTTTGCGTCCAGATTTCAGGACCGGTTTGCTCGTAGTGTGCCTGACGGTTCGCCAGATTGTCGTATTGGTTCACATACCATGAGTTGGGAACTTCGGTTGCCAACCTTTTTGAAACAGAGTAATAGGAGCGTGGATCTTCAGGTTCCACATTGGTCGGACATACAATCACTTCCGCACCCACCGCTTTCAAAATATCCACCTTTTCTTTAGATTGCTTATCAGTAGTCGTGAAAATACATTTATATCCTTTCACACAAGCTGCAAGAGCCAGACCCATGCCCGTGTTACCGCTGGTGCCTTCGATGATGGTTCCTCCAGGCTTAATCTTTCCTTCCGCTTCGGCTACTTCGAGCATTTTTAAAGCCATTCTGTCTTTGATGGAGTTGCCTGGATTGAAATACTCTACCTTAGCCAATACGGTGCATGGCAGATCTTTTGTGATTTTATTCAGTTTGATCAGTGGAGTATTACCGATGGTTTCCAGAATATTGTTGAGCCACATATGCTTAAATTTTCGCCAAAGGTATACATTTCCTCTTTTGCGAACATGATGGCCCTAAAAAATGATGTATGATGTTCCTAGGGTTTTGCACTGAGTCTCAATAGTGCTGATTTCACTACTGGGTCATACAGATTCAAACTTTTCTGGTATGCTTCTGTCCCTTTTTCGAAAAGTGTTAACGATGCTTCCATCTGTTGAGCGATAGCCTGTACTTCATTGGGTTTGAAAGATGCGATCATAGCGGTTACCGAATCCGGAAGCTTATTCTGCCAGTCGGAGGGTAATTTTTGGAAACCGGAGTTCGGACTTTCTTTTTTCATCGACGTGAAAATGAAATATGCCAGATTGGAAAGATTGAGATCTTTTTCATACAATTTCTCATAGACTTGATCAAGAATGGTGTCTCGATGTATGGATTGATCTGGTTCGATTCCTCCTCC
>JAURKN010000079.1 GCA_030831725.1 Ferruginibacter sp. | reverse complement strand
TTTTTAATTCAGCCACCACTTTGTCATTTTCTATTCCTTTCATGATTTGGTTGAGTTCCGTTTTTATTTTGGAAATCAACTCACCTTTTTGTACTAGGTGCATGGCATTGGTGGCTAATTCGGAGTTTTTGAAATCAATTTCACTTTGCAATTTTTCATTGCGCAAAGCAATCAATTCGGATTCTGTTTTGTCAATTTCGAGCTGATGCAAATATTGAAGTCTGTTTTGTTCAACTTGATGTTGTCTTGCTTGTTTTTTGAGTTTGTTTTTTTGTCTGTAATAAAACGTAAACAACGAAAATCCTACAATGAGTGCAAACAGAATATAAGCCCAGGTGGTTTTATACCATGGAGGTAAAATATGAAAACCATATGAAACCACTTTGGATTCTTGGTTTAGACAATTTCTTGCTTTGACCTCAAAATAGTATTTACCCGGAGGAAGGCCTGAGAAGTCTTTTTCGGTTTTATTGCTCCATGGCGACCATTCATTGTCAAGTCCCTTCAAGCGGAAGCTGTATTGAATGTTAGATGGTGATCCGAAAATAGGACTGGTGAATTCAAAATGAATGTTTTTCCAGGAATTTTCTATTTCTGTGGGTTCCGACTTGTTGGATTCAACGACACTGAGAATGCCTCCATAAAGGACTTTTTCTGTTTGGTTTGTTAATTTTACTTGTCTGATGTAGACAGGAATCTCTCCTACATTCTTTTTATATTTTTCATAATTGATATGGAAGAATCCGCTCTCTCCTGCGAGGAGAATATTTTTGGAATCTATGGGATATATGAATTCAAATCCACTGAGCATTTTTTTATTAAGCTCTTTCAAAAAAATCACTTTGGGAGATTTGTATGAAAAGTCAATTATGCCTAATTCTTTTTCATGTATGAACCAGATATTTCCATCTGTATCTTCTTTTAAATATCTGATGCTTAAGTCTCCAATCAATTTTAGGAAAAAATCATCAGGTTCGAATTTTTCTGTTTGTTCATTGAATTGGTATACTCCCTTTTCGGTGCCTACAGCCAATTTATTTTTGATTTTGAATACATGATTGTTCAAATCGGAGGGCAAGCCATGGTTCTTGGTAAAGGATTTTGCTTTTTGTGATTGAGACGACTGGGGGGACAGTAAGAAAACACCATGGTAGGGGTGAGAAACCCATATTCTGTCTGAACGGTCGATGGTAACATATCTGGAGGTTTCTTCAAATCCCTCAATATTGATATCGGGAATGAATTTGCCGTTCTCATAACGCATTAAGGAAACCCCTTTATAATTTCCGGCTGCAATTTTCTCGGAGGGGAATACGTTGGATAATGGAGTGAAATTCCAATATCCGTAATCATTGGAAATAGGGTTAGCAAAATTGTTTTCGATTGAGAAAGCCCCTTCGTGGTGTCCTAACAGTAATTTGCCGTTAATTTCATTTAGACTCCAATTTTGTCCGGTTGTGTTTTGAACCGGATTAAAACGTCCGATGCTGAAACTATAATCGGATGCATCTTTCAGAGGAGTGCTGTAAAGTCCGGCAGAAGTTCCGATAAAAAGGTTTTTGTTGTGAATGATTGCACAGTATCCGGATGCGTTTATGTCATTAGGAACAATGTGCTTGATAGAGCTATTGAATAAGATGCAGTCAATGCCATTTTCCAATCCGAGCCATATATTTTTTTGATTGTCGAATAGAATGCTGATTACATTGTTATTTTGAAGGCCTTCTTTTTTTGAAAAGTGCTGGATGATTTCTCCATTTAGATTGATGAGATACACTCCACCAATAAGCGTAGCCAGCGCAATCTTGTCATTCCCGAGTAGAGTGGAGGCGTAAATTCTCTCAGACTGTATGGTTGAGAGGATATTCGATGAAATAGATTTGCCGTTTTGTCCGGGAAAAAGGAAAATTCCATTTTTTAATGTGGAAATGATGATGTTGTTCTTGCTTAATGTATGAATACCGGTTATGGGGCTGTTGATATTGACAGGAAAAGACAAAGAGGATGTCTTCCAAATGCCATTTTCCAGCGTCATTAATCCTAGCGTTTTATCCTGTGCGTAGATTTTATCGTCTATTTTGCCCATGGACAGCCATTCGGATTTGGCATTATACGTAACGCAGGATTTGTCGGCAATTTTAAATATCCGGGAAGATGTTCTGAAAAATACCCCATTGGATTGGGTCGAAATGGCCCAAACATCCCCAAATCCCCTGTCTTTTTTGTCGATAAGGTTATTCAGTGTGAAATATTTCAATTCTCCATTCCCATTTCTCTCGAAATAACCGATTTCATCTTGCCCACCTACATAAATTCTGCCATTCTGGTCAATTTCCAGGGATCTGACAATGGTTTTGTTGGGAATGGGGTATAAAGACCAATAATTGCCATCAAAACTCAGAAGACCTTCGTTGTTGGCAAAAAACAAAATGCCATTTTTGTCTTGCTTGATGTCCCAATTTTGGGTGCCTGCGTTATAGGTGCTTTTGCTAAAATTGATGACATCAGGAAGCCCGATGGTATTCTGTGCAAAAACCATACATGGAGCAAAAAGAAGGATTAATATTTTGTTTAGCCTTTTTAACATTTTCTTAATGAGAAAGACAACAATTTAAAATGATGTAGTAATGAAGTAGTGATTTTATACGTAAAATGAGATTATTTCAATGTCGGATGTAGTGTTGATGTATCAATTTGAAATTCAAATGTAGGGGTTCGATTTATATTTGACAACTTTATTTCTCGATCCCGCTCGTAAGAAAACTCAAACTCATTTTTCACTTAAATCGAAAAAAAACATGAAAAAACAATTTTTCTTATGGGTCATGTTTACCATGATGATCTGTAAGGGATTTGCTCAGCCTTCCGCTGCAGCTCCAACACCACCATCCAGAAATGCTGGAGACGTGGTTTCGTTATTCAGTGATGCGTATACGGATTTGTCCGGTACTGATTGGTTCCCAAACTGGGGTCAGTCGACCGTGGTATCTGATGTTACAGTTGCTGGTAACGCGACCAAGTTGTATTCCACCCTAAATTATCAGGGAATTGAGATTTCAGGTTCAATCAATGTAAGTTCAATGCAAAACTTGCACGTAGACGTTTGGACTTCAAACTGTACCGCATTTGAAATTTCATTGATCAATGAAGGTGTAGGCGAGCAAGCTTATACTGTCACTCCAACTGCAAGTGGTTGGACTAGCGTAGACATTGCGCTCTCCAACTATTCTAGCGTTAATTTGGCATCTGTTGGACAAATCAAATTGGTGGGAACTCCATTCGGATCTAGCACGGTTTACATGGATAACATGTATTTCTGGAAATCTGCCAATGCACCAACACTTTCTAATTTCACTGTCCCTTCAAAAGTATTCGGTGATGCAGCTTTCACATTGACTGCACCAACCAGTAACAGCACTGGATCTTTCACTTACTCAAGCAGCAATACAGCGGTAGCAACAATCTCTGGAAGTACCGTTACCTTAACAGGAGTAGGTACTACTACAATTACTGCCACACAAGCAGCTGCAGGTTCTTTCGGTGCAGGATCAATCACAGCAACCTTGGTTGTGAGTTCACCTCCTCCAGCCACAGCTGCGCCAACTCCTCCTTCGAGAAACGCAGCAAACGTGATTTCAATGTATAGTGATGCCTATACCAATGTAAGTATAGATACCTGGTCTGCCGTTTGGGATCAGGCTGACGTTTCCGATATCACTCTTTCAGGTAACAACACCAAATTATACACCAATTTTGTATTTGCCGGGGTTGAATTCACCTCTAATACCATCAATGCCACCA
>JAURKN010000078.1 GCA_030831725.1 Ferruginibacter sp. | reverse complement strand
TTTTTCTGCTGCGGCTTTAACCAATGCTTCTCTGCGTGCCTCTTCCTGTGCTTTTCTAATGGCTGCGGCAATCGCATTGTTCACCTTTTGCATTTGCTTCTGCTTGGCTGCGATTTGCTTATTGAGTTGTTTGCCCTGTTTTTTTAGTTCATTAAGTACCCTGTCTTTTTCCTTTTTCTGGGTTTCCAAAACAGTCATCTCTTTACTCTGCACATCAAGCACCTCGTTCTTTTCATTCTTTGCATAGGAGAGATCGTTCATCCTTTTTTTACGCAACGTTTGTGTACGGACGATATTCTGTCCCTGCATCTCCCTATATGTACGATAGCTTTTCAAATAAGAGATTCTCTTCATCGCATCATTGAAGTTGCTTGCAGAAAATATGAAATTTAAAAAGTCGTAGTTGCTTCTGTTCTTATACGCATACACCATGCTCTTCGCGTATTCCTGTTTGAGCGTATCCAAAAGTTTGTCGTACTTACGAATATCTTTTGAAATGGAATACATGTTATTGTTGAGAATGCTCAAATCCCGGTTGATGTTGTCGATGATTTTATCCTGCAGATTCACCTTACGGTTGATGAGATTGAATTGAAGCAGGTTTTCTCGGGTCTGTGCCTGATTTTTCTTCAGTTGTTTTTCCGTCTCCTCAATTTCCTTTTTCAACTGTTGTCGCTGTCTTTCCAATTCCTCACGGGTTTGCGGTTGAGCAAAACTGTTCAAGGAGATCAGGGATGCGAAAATGAAAAAAGAAAAGATCCTTATCATGGATTCAAATTGGATATGAACAAAAATACAATGCCTTATTCAATAAAAATGAATTGTGGTTCTGCAATTAAGCATCATTTCCGCAAATAATTTTTCGGAATGGTCAAATGAACGGATAATTCTTTGTTAAACTCCACTTGTTTGAATTGGAGTCTGATATCGAGTTTGTTTTTTTCAGACACTGTGATGTGCCTGTCAGCAGAAAAGAAAATACTGTCTATGGGTTGATAATCTTCGTAAGTTATGTCTGCGGTTCGGCTTCTGTTCACATCAAGGTCATCCAGTTTGGAATGGGTCATCACATGGTCTGAAAGCTGCATGGTGAAAAGGTTTTTGAACTCTTTCGTGACAATGGAAATCAGAATGTTCTGGTCTAGTTTTCGATATGAACTGATGCTGTCGATGAAAATGGGATTGCCTATAAAAAGATCCTGTAGGGTGTTGAAATCGAAAGGGATTCTGGTGACTTCCTGCAGATAGTCCAATGAACGATAAAGAACTTCTTTTTCCTGTTTGTTCATGAGGATGACGCTATCTTTTGTGATGAGCAATCGATATACTTCCACATTCAGGATGGATGCGGACAATGAGATCCAGATGGCGGAATCTTTGATCATTCTCACTACGGCGGTAAGATCTTGATTTTTGCCTTGAGACCCTGATGATTCCACTTTTATTTTCGCCTGAAAAGTGTTGAATGAGATATAGCGCTGTTTGAAAGCATCGAAGTCATTTTTTACCATACGCATGGAATCTTCATAATCCTTATTCACTGCTGGTACAACTTCTTTGGGTTGTATGGCTTTGTTGATTTCTTTGGTAGTTCGGCAAGCCGATAGAAACAAAAGAAGGGTCAAAAAAGATATAA
This sequence comes from Ferruginibacter sp., assembly GCA_030831725.1. GTDB lineage: Bacteria > Bacteroidota > Bacteroidia > Chitinophagales > Chitinophagaceae > Ferruginibacter. Next base: position 4,641 of record JAURKN010000078.1, on the reverse strand, counting down.
TGGGGGTTTTCATTATTATTTATTTTCCGGTGTGACCGAATCCGCCAGATCCTCTTTCAGAATCTTGGATCAGGGAGACATTTTCCCAGGATATTTTTTCTACCGAGGCGAGCACCATCTGTGCGATACGGTCTCCGTTGGATACGGTGTATTCTTTTTCGCTGAGGTTTATGAGAATGACTTTTATTTCACCGCGGTAATCGCTGTCGATGGTTCCAGGGGTGTTGAGACAGGTGATGCCGTGATTGAGTGCGAGGCCGCTTCTTGGACGTATCTGTATTTCGAAGCCGAGGGGAATCTCCACCTTTATCCCTGTGGGAACAGCAACCCTTTGTAACGGAGCAATCACAATCGGCTCTGTTACATTTGCTTTGATATCCAATCCGGAGGCACCGGCGGTAGCATATTCCGGGTGGGAATGATCAGAAAGGTTGATGATTTTAACGGTTATGTTTTGGTTACTCACGGCCAGCTTTTTTTTCGAGTAAAACAGTGGCAAATGCCTGAAGACCTTCTTCCCTGCCTACAAAACCCAACTTCTCCGTAGTTGTCGCCTTGATGGAAACATCTTCCGGTAAAAGCTGAAGGATGCCGGATATGCTGTTTCTCATGTCTTGCACAAATGGAGCTATTTTAGGCGCTTGCAAACAAAGGGTTGAATCCACATTAACCACGCGGTATCCTCTTTCGGTGATAAGATCAAAACTGCGTTTGAGCAAAATTTTGCTGTCGATGTTTTTGAATTCGGTACTGGTATCCGGGAAGTGCATGCCGATATCTCCCAATCCCAAAGCGCCCAGCATCGCATCACAGATCGCATGCAGTAACACATCGGCATCACTGTGTCCGAGTGCGCCTTTATGATGTGGAATTTTCACACCGCCGATCCATAGGTCTCTTCCTTCGACCAAAACGTGAAAATCTACCCCTGAACCGATTCTATATGACATGTTGTGGGATTAAAATTGAAAATGATTGTTTGGAAATCTATTGTTTCCTGTACAGCTACAAAAATAAAAAAGCGTTTCCGGTTAGAGAAACGCTTTTTGTATTCGTTATGGAATATTATTTTTTGTCCATGTTGAAAACCAAGCTGAAACGCAGGGTGTTTGAAAGTGGATTGCGATTCACACCTGAACCAGAAGGAAGCAGATATGAGAAATTCAATCCCATGTTGTTGTATTTCAGACCAGCACCCATGGTGAAGAAACGACGGTCTCCTTTGATTTTGTTTTCGTAGAAATAACCGGCTCTCAAAGCGAATTGCTCTTTGTACCAGTATTCAGCACCTACAGCGATGTTTACTTCTTTCAACTCATCTCCTTCAGAATCTCCGAATGAGCTGAACCAGCTGGAAACAACACCTTTTGTGCGGTATTCTTTAAGTGCTGCAGCTGTTGTATCGCTTGGAGGCGTTGGAACCAACAATTTTGTCAGATCCATAGCGAAAGTGATTTTGCTGTCAGCATCGAACACTTTGTTATAAGCTGCACCCAAGCCCAAATTGGCAGGGATATAATCTTTTTGATTTGCATCGCTGGTGTAAGAAATTTTAGAACCCAGGTTGCTCAAAGTAGCACCGAAATCGAATCCATTTCCATCGGCTTTGGTTCCTTTGTAGAAGAAGTGGATATCACCTGCAACTGAAGTACCTGCTTTGTAGGTAACACCATTTACGCTTCCGCCAGCGAGGTCAGAACTGATATAACGCAGAGCCACGCCCAAACCGATTTTAGAAGAAAGTTTTCTTGAGTATCCCGCATCGAAAGCGAACTCACGAGGACGGAATGATTGAAGTTGGTTACCGCTGAAATCAGTGAATTGGATGTTTCCGAGACTGAAGTAACGCAGTGAAGCGGTCAGTGCTTGGGTTTCGTCCAACTGATAGTATCCAGCCAATGAAGCGAGATATACGTCGTTCAATTTGAGGTCACTCAACCATGGAGTGTATGAAGCAGAGACTGAAAATTTGTCTTTAGCGAAAGGAGCTTTCGCCATGTTCCAATAGCTGACGTTGGCATCAGCTGCAGTTGCAATACCAACATCACCCATACCGCCTGCACGGGCATCCGGAGAAATTCTCAGGAATGGAACGGCTGAAGTTACTACGTTAATGGGGTTTGCGCTTGTTTGTGCGTTTGTATTGGTGAAAGTAACACTCAACAAAGCCAACAAGGCGGAAAGTCTCAAAGTTGCTTTTTTCATGCGATTTTTTTGTCTTGGTTAGGTAGAGTTTCGCTCGATAAAAATTATTTTTAGAGGGATAACAAGTGTAAAAATAGGGGTTTTATCATTATGACCCATTTTTTTTTGCATTTATAATACACAATATTATCTCCAGTTACAGATGTCCAAAACGTCATATTCATCAAAATATTGCCAGAGGAGTCGGGCTAATCGGATTTAGCCATTTTTGACTTATTCCCAATTGATAAACTTGTGTGAACAATTTGGTAAAATTGGTCACGAATCGGTTAAAGTTCCTATATTCGCACATAGTTGAGCACTACGTGTGCAATATACCCTCAAATTCTTCGTTAAACAACCTGCAAACAGAATGTACATGCAACAACCTGCCTCCATGAAAAGAGTACTCGTACTGGCCACATTGGCTGTGGTATCGTTGAGTTCCTGCGGAATCTTTGGAAAAAAACAAGAAAAGTCCAGCGTGACCGGATGGAATTACGACGACAAGAACATGGGTAATTTCCATGTTACTAAAATCAAATATCCCAAAGCAGGGCCTGGCCTCGTTTTTGTACAGGGCGGTTCATTCGTGATGGGTGCCAAAGAAGAAGATGTAATGGGTGACTGGAACAATGTTCCACGTCGTATCACCGTTCCTTCTTTCTTCATTGATGAAACAGAAGTAGCAAACGTACACTACCGCGAATATCTCTATTGGTTGGAAAACACATTCAGCGGAGATACCAGCATCATGTACAAGTGTCTTCCTGATACCTTGGTATGGCGTGAGGAACTCGCTTACAACGAGCCTTATGTAGAATACTATTTCCGATATCCATCATACAACTTCTACCCTGTTGTTGGTGTAAGCTGGAGACAAGCGCATGATTTCTGCATTTGGAGATCTGATCGCGTGAATGAACTCAACTTGGTACAAAAAGGTTATCTGAAAAAAGATGCCATCAAGAAGGAACTCAAAGGCGGAGGCGCTGACGGATCTTTCAACACCGAAACTTATTTGATGAATCCGGATCTGATTGCCAGCAGAGGAAAGCCAAAAAAATCTGACCTTAAAGACGTGAACAACAAACCAAGAAGCACTGTGAAAATGGAAGATGGAATCCTGAACATGGGATATCGTCTGCCTACAGAAGCAGAATGGGAATATGCAGCATACGGACTTTTGGACCAGAACCCTTCACCACGCCGCAAAGAGAATTCAAGCGGAGAGGAATTGCGTTCCAATCAACAAATCTATTCTTGGAGCAAAAACATGAGTGGATTGCGTGATACACGTCACGGAACATGGCAAGGAAAAATGATGGCCAACTTCAAAAGAACAAGCGGAGACAATATGGGTGTTGCCGGTGGTTTGAACGATCGTGCCGCCATTCCTGGTCCAATCAAATCATTCTATCCTAACGCATTTGGATTGTATAACATGAGTGGTAACGTGAGTGAGTGGGTTGGTGACGTTTATCGTCCAATGACGCCAAGCGACGGACAAGATTTCAACTATTTCCGTGGTAACAAGTTCCAGAAATACTACAAGAACAGCAGCGGAGAATACGAAAGAGACAGCATGGGACGTCTGAAGAAAACAGATATCTCTGATGAGGAAGTTAAAAACAGAACCAACTATCAGCGTAACAACGTAATCAACTTCATGGATGGTGATTCAACCAGCGGAGCATCTTATGGTTATGGCATAACTTCTTTGATCAACGACCAATCAAGGGTTTTCAAAGGAGGAAGTTGGAACGATCGTGCTTATTGGTTGTCGCCAGGATCACGCCGTTACATGCAGGAAGATCAGTCTTCCAGCACCATCGGATTCCGTTGCGCTCAAACCTATCTTGGACCACCTGAAGGACCAGGTTTCCAGGAAGGAAATATCTTTGGAAAACGTAGACAGAAAGGCAGCAAGAAGAAATAAGGCTGTTTAATGATACTGAAGCCCCTCGAAGTTCGGGGGGCTTTTTTCATGCCTAATCTTGTCCTGAAAAAAGTAATTTTACCAAAATACAACGAACGATTTATGACTCCCGAAGAGATGCAAAAAGCAATCATCAAAAACCTTCCGGAAAAAACAGGAAAGTCATTGGAAGAATGGCTGTTGATAGCAAAATCATTAGAAACAACAAACCAAAAAGAATTGGTCCAAAAATTGAAAACAGAATATGGACTTGGTCACTTTCAGGCGTCAACCATAATAAAGTTCATTGTATGAAGAACTCCTTTTAAAAATACAATTATGCAGAATAGTAAATTGTGAGTTTTAACTTTTTTGGTTAATAAAAGTAAATTGCCATGAGATTAATTGGCCTTTCAAACAGAATTTTGAGTCTACAAGAAACCTTTTTTCATCCTTAGAATGTATAGCGGATTGAAATATCATTACCTCTCCTACTTTATCAAGGACAAACCTTCTTACATAAGGATGTTGTTCTGTAT
>JAURKN010000077.1 GCA_030831725.1 Ferruginibacter sp. | reverse complement strand
TATTTCAGAAAAACTTCCGTTGCTCCATAGCCGTAGAAAGGATGGTATTGATTCACGAATGATTTGACTTCTTTCCTTACTTTCAAAAGTTCATGAATCTCATTACGCAATCTTCCCTCCCCAATTCCATGTATAAAAAGAATCGAAGCTGATTTTTGCAGAATGGCGAGATCCATTCTTTTTTCAAAAGCGGAAACCTGATAATCGAATATCTCTTGCTTATTCATACTCAAGTGATTGTTGGTAAGCTTGTCGATATGCAGGTCCACAACCATCTGCGAAGCGGGAAAATAATCGGTGGTTCTACTTGTATCATGCATTCTGAATCCTGCCTTTTCCAGCTTTGTCAAATCTACTTTTGGTGTATCTACTCGCTCAGGATACTCAGTAAAAAGCTCGACAAGAAATCCAGCTTCACTTTTTTCGAGCAGCTCTTCCAATTTCTTGAAAGTCTGCTTCCCTCTTAACTTATGTTCAGCTTCGTAATATTCCGCTTTTTGTTTATGCGGTTTGGATAAACTGAAAATAAAATGGCATGTTGGCGAGTCGCTTATGTCTTCAAAAGGAATGTCGTGAAGATAGAATTCATGTTGTGAAGGAACTTCTCCTTTCAACTGAAACTGTATATCTCCGGTCAACATCAATTTGTAATCAAAAACGTAATCTTCATTATTTCCGTTGACCAGATACAGTTTCAATTTCTCAACTACATCATCATCAAAAACATCTTTGTCGTATACCGGAATCACAAAAAGCGATACACCGGAGGATACTTTTTTTACAGGAGAAGGTTTTTCTTTTTTTACATTATCTATGAAAATCTTCTTTTTTTCAACTTCCTTCTTTTGGGTAAACATGCGGAAATACGGAAAATCAATCTGATCCATATAAGCAGGGAATTTGACACCCCTTACTTCGATCATCACCATTTTCTCGTTTACAATCTCTATAACACGACCTTCCTCATTCGTTTGCAAAACAATAATCTTATCACCTATCTCATACTTCATTTCCAATGATTTAAACCACCTAAAAACTCCATCAAATCTATTGATTCAAATTGCTTTTTCTATACCCGTATAAAAAATAAACAACCAGTCCCAGTAAAAGCCAGGCTCCAAACCAAGCCCAGTTCATGGCTGTCATACCAGTCAGTAAGTAAAGACAAGTCACCAATCCCAGCAAAGGAATAAGAGACCAATTTTTCAAAAAGGCCCCAACTGTCAAAGCGATGGTGATCAACCAAAAACAAATCATGGAGATCTGAAATGTAGGGTTGCTTTCCGCCACATCAAAGTTGAAAAGTCCTGAGAAATAATCGGGTATGAAATACTGCAATAAAATGATTACCAAAACCGTCAAGACAGGAAATAGAATGCGAGAAGAAACAAAAGGCATATTGAATTTACCCTCTTCTTTCTCTTTGACCGGCAAAAGTAAAACACCTCCGCAAACCAGCACGAATGCGAACAAGGTAGCGATACTGGTGAAATCCAAAACGAAAGTCTTGTCTGTAAATATGATTGGCAGTCCGACAACGAATCCGGTGATGATGGTGGAGAATGATGGCGTTTTGAACTTCGGATGAATGCGTTGAAAAACGGAAGGGAGCAAGCCGTCTCTGCTCATGCTCATCCATATGCGTGGCTGGCCCATCTGAAAAACAAGGAGAACGCTAGTCATGGCGACCACAGCGCAAACGGCTACAAGCAATTGCATCCAAGGCACATCGAGTTGTTGCGGTTCAAAAATGAAAGCCAAAGGATCTCCTATACCTTCAAATTTTCTATAGTCAGCGGCACCGCTCAACACAAGAGTCAGGAGAATATAAATCACCGTACAAATTACAAGCGAATAAATCATACCTCTGGGAAGATCGCGTTGCGGGTCGCGGCTTTCTTCCGCAAGCACACTGACTGCATCAAAACCGATATAGGCGAAAAAAACGCCGGCTACGGCAGACATCACACCGGAAAAGCCATTGGGCATGAACGCATGTTTTCCATCTGCGATTTCGGGCATCCAGTTAAACGTCAGTCCCCTGCTGAAAACAAGATAACCTCCAACCAAGATGATAAGAAATACAACACCTAGTTTAAGTATGACCATTAGGTTGCTGAAATTCCTACTTTCTTTCACCCCGATATAAACAAGCCATGTGATCAAAGCATTGATCATCAATGCAGGCAAATCGACAATCAAACGAAGTTGACCTATCATGGGTGCCAGATTCCATGCTTCGATAAGCTCCTGATTGGAAGAACCGGCCTCCACCGCATGCTTGGCCTCCATGTAACTCGTGCAAAGATATTGGGGCCAGTCAATGCCAACACGACCCAGCAGCGAGGTGAAATAATCACTCCAACTGAATGAAACATAAATGTTGCCGATCGAATATTCCATGATGAGCGCCCAGCCGATGATCCAAGCGAAAAGTTCACCGAAGCTCGCATAGGCATAAGTGTAGGCACTACCGGCAACGGGTATTCGACTTGCAAAATCAGAATAACAAAATGCGGTGAATGCGCAGGCAATTCCGGTGATGATGAACAAAACAACAACACCAGGCCCTCCTCCGAAAATGGCACCACCCAAACTGCTGAAACTTCCCGCTCCGAGTATGGCTGCGATTCCAAAGAAAGTCAGATCACGGGCGGTAAGCACTCTTTTCAATCCTCCACCATGCCCGGGCTCATTTCCTTCCTTCGTCAGTTGTGCGATTGTTTTTTTTCGAAACAGGGAGTCACTCATA
>JAURKN010000076.1 GCA_030831725.1 Ferruginibacter sp. | reverse complement strand
TTGAATGAAATGTTCAGACAGAGTGATGAAAAGTCTGTGTGGTACATCGATCATAATGAAGGAAGATATATCATGAACAAGGATGTGTTCGGAAGTGCATTTCAAATCAAAGACAGCATCTACAAAATCGACTGGAAATTAAGCAACGAAAGCAGAATTATCGCAGGTTACAATTGTCGTAAAGCTGTCGGAAAAATAATGGACAGCGTTTATGTTTTCGCCTTTTATACTGATGAAATCACTATTCCGGGTGGTCCTTGTACCATTCACGGATTACCGGGTATGATTTTAGGTATGACAATACCCAGACTATACGCATCTTGGATCGCCACAAAAGTTACTCCATCAAATAAAATGACCATTGATCCTATTGCAGAAAACAAAATGGTTTTCACTCCAGTCAATGCGAAAGAAACTTTGGCTGAAAAAACAAAAGACTGGATGGACAGCAGCGATCCCGAATCCAACAAGTGGCTCACGATGATGATTTGGAATGTTCTCCTGTAGCAAACGAATCAAACGATATTTCCTATTGTAATATGAATCCGTTGTTGATCACCGCGCCTTTCTTTATGACCACAATACCATCTTTGACGGAGTAAAGTGCCGTATCCTGATTCGGCAAATGGGCACCACCGTGAATAGTAACATGATTTCCTATTCTGCAATCCTTGTCGACAATCACATTCGATAAGTCGCAGTGGTCTCCGATGCCCAGCTTGGGAATATCTCTTTCATTGTTTTCATTGATCTGATTCAATGTTTCATAGTAATCATTACCCATGATGTAACAACTCTTTATCTTACTCCCTGAGCCGATTCTGCTCCTCACGCCAATCACCGTATTCTCGATTTGTTCAGCGTGAATGATTGACCCCTCTGCAATGATGGCTTGGTGAATTTGAGTTCCACTGATTTTGGCAGGTGGCAACATTCTCGCTCTGCTGTAAACCATGTTATCGTTGTCGAACAGGTTGAAAGGAGGTATATCCAGTGTCAAAGACAAATTGGCTTCAAAGAAAGAATATATATTTCCAATGTCTGTCCAATACCCATCGTATTGATAGCTGGATACTTTATATCTCGAAATAGACTGAGGTATGATTTCTTTGCCAAAATCCGTGGCATCAGAACATTCTTTTTCAAGCAAATCAAAAAGGGTTTTTCTGTTGAACACATAAATACCCATCGATGCCAGATAAACTCTGCCCTGGGCTGTCATTTGTTCTCCAGTTTCACTTTGCCAGCCGTTGAGTTGGTCTTTATCCGGCTTTTCTATGAATGAGGTGATGACATGTTGCTCATCGGTTTTCATGATGCCGAACTCTGTTGCCTCGCGATCACCGACAGGAATGGTAGCTATCGATATTTGCGCCTGAGAACGCTCATGCTCCTCGAGCATTTGGGTAAAATCCATTTGATAGAGTTGGTCTCCGCTAAGTATCAAAACATACTCAAACTCGTTGTTGTGTATATGCTTCAACGACTGACGAACCGCATCGGCTGTACCTTGAAACCAACCCGGACTATCCGGAGTTTGCTCAGCAGCCAATATATCCACAAAGCCCTTACTGAAGCCGCTGAATTGATAGGTATTTTTGATGTGCTTGTTCAGCGAAGCCGAATTGAACTGCGTCAGAACGAACATGCGATTGATGTTGCTATTTATACAGTTTGATATGGGAATATCCACCAATCTGTATTTTCCCGCTATAGGAACGGCAGGTTTACTTCTCGTTGCTGTGAGGGGATAAAGTCTTGATCCCGCTCCTCCTCCTAAAATTACTGCTATCGCTTTTTTGCTTGCCATATGGATTGATTTCATTTATTGCTGATAAAGTTCCAAATATTCTTTCGCACTTTCATGCCATCCGTGGTTGATGTTCATCATTTTTTTTCTCAATGCGTTCATTTCCCTTTTTCTTCCAAACAAATCCAAAGCGCGATTGATTGAATGTATAATGTCTTCAACGGTAGATTGATTGAAGCAAATTCCAAATCCTCCCGCATCTCCGAAATCAACAACTGTGTCGTTCAATCCCCCTGTTCTCCGTACTATCGGAATCGTACCATACCTGAGCGCATAGAGTTGATTCAGTCCACATGGTTCTACCCTGCTAGGCATAAGAAGAAAATCGGCGGAAGCATAAAGTCTGTGACTGAGAGGTTCGTTATATGAAATCGAAAGTCTGTAATGTTGAGGGTGATGTTCCGCCAGTGCTGCAAAAGCTTTTTCTATCTCCGGATTCCCGCTTCCCAAAACAATAACATTCATCTTGGATTGATGGAGCCGAAATGCTTGTTCTATGGCGAAAGGAAGAATATCTCCTCCTTTATCGTCTACCATTCTTCCAATGAATACAAACAGCGGCAATTCAGCATCAAACCCAAAATGTTCACACAACAATTGCTTATTTTGTTTCTTGCCCGGCTGAATTTTGTTTTTTTGAAAATGAACCGGCAAATGCTTGTCGGTAGCGGGATCCCAAACCTCTTCGTCGATACCGTTGATGATTCCTTTGCATTTATGAAACTCTTGTAGAAACAAATCTTCGAGTCCGTTTGATTCAAAAGAAAGTTGTTTCATGTAAGTTGGACTTACAGTGCTGACTCGATCGGCACATTTGACCGCACAGGCAAGTGAATTTATCTGATCTCTCCAAAACAGCATTCCAGTCTTCCATTCATCCCAAGCAGGGAAATATTTCAGATTGTCTTTGCTCATCCATCCCTGGTATTGGGCATTATGGATGGTGAGAATGGTTTTGATTTGTTTCAACCTCACAAAATCGTAACCATGTTTCATTAAAAAAGGAATCAAACCGGCATGGTGATCATGTACATGAACGACGTCAGGAATAAATTCCCATTTTTTCAACCATTCCAGAACTGCAAGCTGAAAGATGAGATACCGAAATGGGTCATCATCATATCCATAAACTTTTTCCCGATCAAGAAGTCCATGAACATCCACACAAAAAAGCTCAAATCCAAGTTCATGATTCAAGGCTTTGATAATGGTAAAAATATGGATTTGACCGTCGGAAATCACTTGTGATTTATGCACTACCTCCCATTCGTTTTTGAAAAGGAAATTGGTTTTATGCATAGGCATCACAACTTTGGCCTCATGTCCCATCAGTGTTTGGTATTTGGGTAAAGCGCCAACCACATCTGCAAGTCCTCCCACTTTTGCCACGGGAAAACACTCCGCACTTACATGAAGGATGTTCATACCAAAAAATTTGACTGAAATTAGATACTATTGTTCAAATACGTCACAATTAATTCAAAGAACGAAAATGAAATCTTTGCTTTAAAAATTGTTTATTCAATTCATAAATTGTTTAATTTCAGCGGATAAACTAAAAAAGTATGTCGAATCAAACTGCCCAAAACGAACAAAAAGGGATGATCCCTACAAACTATGGCGCTCTTGGAACCCTGGTTACCGTATTTTTCTTCTGGGGATTCATTGCCGCAGGAAACAGTATTTTCATTCCTTTCTGCAAACACTTTTTCAAACTGGATCAATTTCAAAGCCAGCTGATTGACTTTGCATTTTATACCGCCTATTATATCGGAGCATTGATTCTGTTTGCCTACGGTTCGTTCGGAGGAAAAGACCTTGTGGGAAAATGGGGCTATAAAAAAAGTATTGTTTACGGACTGTTGTTTTCCGCACTAGGCGCTGCAGCCATGATCATCGCAGTAAATGCGAATACTTTCGCAGGGATGCTGTTCGGACTTTTCATTGTAGCACTCGGATTTTCATTGCAACAAACAGCTGCACAACCTTTTGCCATTTCATTGGGAGACCCCTCAACAGGAACAAGCCGTGTAAATCTTGGAGGTGGAATCAACTCTTTCGGCACGACCATCGGGCCAGTGGTTGTAGCGCTCGCCTTGTTCGGAACCACTGCTGCAGTGACCGATAAAGACATTGAATCTTTGAGTCTGAGTAAAGTCATTTTGTTATATACTGCTGTGGGAGGATTATTCATCTCGGCAGCTGCTCTTTTCCATTTTGCCAAAAAAGTTCCTTCGGGTGTGATGGAGGAAGAAACAGAAAAGGCCGACAAAGCTTTGTACACCCTTATGATCATCACCGGCTTGCTGATCCTTTTCTTTGTACCGGTTTTCAATAGCTATACGGTAGATCTTACCGGAGCGAGCGAACAAGCCATCAAAGACATGAACAATTACCGCTTGGGATGGTTGTTAGGCGCTTTGGCTGTTGTTGTTTTCGGATTGATTTTCGCAAACATGAGAGCACAAAAAAAACCGGAGGGCTGGGGTGCGATGAAGTATCCGCAGTTGGTGTTGGGTATGCTTGCCATCTTCGTATATGTAGGTGTTGAAGTAGCGATTGGTAGTAATCTCGGTGAATTATTGAAATTGGATGAGTTTGGTGGAAAGCAAGCGTCTGAATCTACTCCATACATCGCTATGTATTGGGGAAGTTTGATGATTGGTCGTTGGGCAGGTGCGATCTCCGCTTTTAACATGTCTAAAAACACCAAAATGATTCTGCAAGTCATCGTTCCTTTGGTTGCCTTCGGAATCATTCTCGGCGTAAATATCGCTTTCAAATACAATATGGAACCCTTGTATTTCTATTTTGTATGCGTGTTGATTCAAATTGCCGCTTTCTTCATCAGCAACGACAAACCTGCCAGAACACTGATGATATTCGGGTTCTTGGGTGTAATCGCCATGATCATCGGAACACAGGCAAGCGGCGTGGTAGGAACCTATGCTTTGTTGAGTGGTGGTTTATGCTGTTCCATCATGTGGCCTTGCATCTTCAGTTTGTCGATTGCCGGACTGGGTAAATACACAACCCAAGGGTCGGCATTTTTGATTATGATGATTTTAGGTGGAGGTATCATTCCTCCTATTCAGGGAAAACTGGCAGATGTTATCGGCATTCAACAATCCTATTGGATTCCGGTTGCCTGCTTCGCTTATCTGGCTTTCTTTGCCATAGCCGTAGCCGGTATCTTGAGAAAACAAGGAGTGAACTTTGAAAATGTCTCCTCTTCGGGAGGTCATTGATTCTTTTTCCATTTCAAATCACATTCATTAAAGCACATTCATTTAAAAACATGTCGACTAAATACGCGGTTGGTATAGATGTAGGAGGAACAACAACAAAATTCGGATTGGTTTCATCTGATGGTGACATCATATGCCAAGACAGGATTCCTAGCAATGAACATGAACTGGTAGACGATTTCATTGCCCAGCTTTACGATAAGCTATACCCCATGATAGAATCTGTGGGTGGAATTGGAAATATTGAAGGGATTGGCATTGGTGCACCCAATGGAAATATCTACACCGGAACCATAGAATATGCCCCCAACTTAAAATGGAGAGGCATCATTCCAATGGCTGATTTGCTGTCTAAAAAATTTGGCGTCAGAGCCAAACTGACCAATGATGCAAATGCCGCCGCCATGGGCGAAATGCTATATGGGTCTGCCAGAGACATGAAGCATTTCATCACCATAACATTGGGCACCGGCGTGGGTAGCGGAATCATTATAGATGGAAAAATTGTGGTCGGTCATGATGGCTTTGCAGGAGAACTAGGACATACCATCATCAGACCCGGAGGACGCATGCATAAATCCACTGGCATGAGAGGAACATTGGAATCCTATGCCTCAGCCACCGGAGTGAGGGAAACCGCAATTGAACTTTTATCTGCATTCCCTGAAAGAGAGTCCTTACTCCGACACTATGCCATTAACGAATTAACCAGTGAAACAGTTTATGATTGCGCACTTCATGGAGATCCAATCGCCAATGAGATTTTTGAATTCACCGGACAGATCTTGGGCGAATCACTGGCAAATTTCATCATGTTTTCCTCACCGGAAGCAATCGTTCTATTTGGCGGTTTGACCCGTT
>JAURKN010000075.1 GCA_030831725.1 Ferruginibacter sp. | reverse complement strand
GAAAAACAAATGTTGTTTCCAGCAAGAATCTCCATCATCCACCCGGAATTTGAAGGGGTATACCAATGTATCATCCTAAAAAAATCAATACGCTCCTACTCCATCAGCACCATAAAATTCAAAGAAAAATCAGTCCCATTCGACATTTCGCCTCTTATGCGAAAAATGACAGGAATTCTTCAGGTAAAAAGGGACATGAAAGGCAACCAGCAGCTTGAATTGGAAAGAATCCAGATTGTAAAACCAGGACTTCAAAACTTCAACTCGGTCAGTTCAAATCCAAACCATAAAGCCCTTCTAAAAAGCATCAACAATCTCGTAGAAAAAACACCCCTTATTTTCATCAAAAAGAACGATTCTGCATGGATACATCCCGATGCGGACAGCTTGTTACAACCCAAACATACCCCGGAATACATGGGAATAACAGACACCCTATTCGTCAACAATAAGAAGTTGAGTATCCGGATGAATGTCAATAAAGACAATGACATTGTTAGCAGCAGATTATTACAGAATCCTGTTTGGGATCAGGTGGACTCTAAAAAAGAAAGAGAAGAAGAGGTGGTGATTTTGGATACCGGATTGAATATACTTGGATTCTTTGCTGATGACTTTGGAAAAACCGGTTATTCAACCGCCTCTGTGGAAATTGGAACCGATTATTTCTCAAAAACGTTGGGGTTCGGAATAAAAGAAAATGAAGCATTCACTTTTATAGCTCAAAAAATATTTTGTAGGGTCAGAGAAGAAGATATCTCCAAATTTGATGAGATAACAAAAAATGATGCGAGCAATGTAAGAATTGGCACTACTTCTGACCGAAATAATGTCTCTTTAGAATTGAAAAATAAGAACATCAAAACAATTGGAAACCTGAGATCTAGGAGCAACAAACTTAAATTTGCCATTTGGGACGATGCAGTTGAGGATGGAGACACCATCTCGATTATGGTCAATGGAACTTGGGTCGCTTCTGGTTTTCCAGTAAGAAAGAGACCACAATTCCTTGAAGTAAACCTTTTACCGGGAAGCAACAGTATCATTTTTCAGGCGGATAACCTCGGCTCAATCGTGCCTAATACATCAGTCGTTGAAATCATAGACGGGAAAAAACGAAAATCATATTTCATCGAAACCGACCTCGACCACATGAACCGAATCAATATCTTATTTGATGTGCCCAAATAGCCTAAAATCTATTGAACTCATTGAAAATGAGCAATTCTGTGACTGAAGAATAGCTATTTTCAGTCTTTTTCCTTACTTTTGCACACTAAAAATCAAAACAGAAGACATGCAAAATTTGATTTATGCGGTTCCTGCAATGGGATTACTTGGCCTTATTTACACATTGGTCAAATTCAACTGGGTATCTAAACAAGATGCCGGTACTCCAAGAATGAAAGAAATCAGCAATTACATTGCTGAAGGTGCCATGGCTTTCTTGAAAGCAGAATGGAAAGTGTTGGGTTATTTTGTCGTCATTGTAGCTATTTTATTGGCAGTGATGGCTCAATCCAATCCCAATTCACATTGGAGCATTGCCGTTTCATTTGTGTTGGGAGCCATTTTAAGTGCTACCGCAGGTTATATAGGTATGAGAGCCGCCACGAAGGCGAACGTCAGAACAGCACATGCTGCAAGAACGAGTCTCCGTAGCGCACTGAACGTTTCCTTCACCGGTGGTGCCGTAATGGGCGTCGGTGTAGCGGGACTTGCTGTACTGGGTTTGGGTGGACTATTCATCGTGTTGCTGCAAATCTTCGTTCCATCACTCGGAATGGGTAACGGCTTCGATCAAAAAGAAATCATTACTGCTATTGAAGTTCTTACCGGATTTTCTTTGGGTGCTGAATCAATCGCACTCTTTGCCCGTGTAGGTGGTGGTATATATACAAAAGCCGCCGACGTTGGTGCTGACCTGGTAGGAAAGGTAGAAGCAGGAATTCCGGAAGATGATCCAAGAAATCCTGCTACCATCGCAGACAACGTGGGCGATAATGTGGGTGATGTGGCTGGTATGGGTGCCGACCTTTTCGGATCATACGTTGCTACCGTTTTGGCGACCATGGTTCTTGGCGCAGAAACCAAAGTGACCACAGATCAATTTCATGGACTATCTCCTATCCTGCTTCCTATGTTGATCGCAGGTGTGGGTATCATATTCTCTATAGTTGGAACATTGTTCGTAAGAATCAGCGAGAACGCAGCCATCAACACTTCTGTTGTTCAGAGAGCGCTCAATATGGGTAACTGGGGTAGCATCATTCTTACAGCTATCGCATCTATAGTACTGGTTAAAGTCATTTTGCCTACAGAAGGATTTTACTTGCTCCGTGATTATCAAGATGAAGCCGCAGGTTTGATGAACGACAATGCCATGCTTGTAACTCAGAATGGAGTAATCGGAGCTATTCTTGTCGGACTAGCCGTAGGAACCTTGATGAGCATCATTACCGAATACTATACAGCAATGGGTAAACGCCCTGTGCTTTCTATTATCAGACAATCTTCTACCGGACATGCTACCAATGTGATTGGTGGTCTTGCCGTAGGAATGGAGTCTACATTCCTTCCTATCCTTGTTTTGGCAGGTGGAATCTGGGGTTCTTATGCTTGTGCCGGCCTTTATGGCGTTGCAATTGCAGCAGCAGGTATGATGGCAACAACAGCAATGCAATTGGCTATTGACGCTTTCGGTCCTATCGCTGATAATGCAGGAGGTATCGCCGAAATGAGTGAACTTCCAGCTGATGTTCGTGAAAAAACGGACGTGCTCGATGCAGTGGGTAATACAACTGCTGCAACCGGAAAAGGATTTGCTATCGCTTCAGCCGCACTTACAGCACTCGCTCTGTTTGCTGCATTCGTTGGTGTTGCCGGAATCAGCGGTATCGATATCTACAAAGCGGATGTACTTGCTTGTTTATTCATCGGTTCAATGGTTCCATTCATTTTCTCTTCACTTGCCATACGCGCTGTTGGTGAGGCTGCCATGTCAATGGTAGAAGAAGTACGTCGTCAATTTAGAACCATACCCGGTATCATGGAAGGTACCGGAAAACCTGAATATGACAAATGTGTAGCTATTTCTACACAGGCTTCCATCAAAAAAATGATGCTCCCTGGCGCAATCGCAATCATATCCCCGCTCATCATCGGTTTTCTTGCAGGTCCTGAAGCACTTGGCGGTTTCCTTGCTGGTGCAACAGTTAGTGGTGTTCTGATGGGTATGTTCCAAAACAATGCAGGTGGCGCATGGGACAACGCAAAAAAATCTTTCGAGAAAGGAGTTGAAATCAATGGAGAGACTTACTACAAGAAGTCTGATCCACATAAAGCTTCTGTTACGGGTGATACTGTAGGAGATCCATTCAAAGACACATCTGGTCCTTCCATGAACATCCTGATCAAGTTGATGAGTATCGTTTCTCTGGTAATCGCTCCAACCTTAGCTGAAATGAAGTGCTGTGATAAGGAAATCGGTAAAAATATCGACAAAACCATCAAAACAACAGTTGCACAAAAGAATCAATCAACAAATACCGTTTTGTTAAAATAAGTCAAAACTGCTTTTAAAATACAATCCCGGTGACCATTTCGCCGGGATTTTTATTTGTTGTGATTGATCCAAACTTGGTTTATATTGCAGCAAGTGAATTTCAAAACAACTAACATGAAACCTACAGAAAGTGAATTGGAGATTCTGACAGTCCTTTGGAGAGAAGGATCAGCATCCGTTGGAAAAGTGCATGAAGAAATTTCAAAGATGAAAAATGTTGGCTATACCACCACTTTGAAGTTGATGCAGATTATGCACGAAAAAAAGATGGTCAGCAGAGATGAAACTGCAAAAAAACACATCTACACCCCAACCGTTTCCCAAGAAGAAACACAATCTTATTTACTTCACAAAATGATTCACAATCTTTTTGGCGGTTCTTCTGCTGGTCTCATTTTGCAAGCTTTAGGAAATCACAAAACCAGTTTGGAAGAATTGAATGAAATCGAGAAACGGATCAACGATTTGAAAAAATTAGGATAATCAATTCGAGATGAATCTTCTCTGTCAGGAAATACTGATAACCCTTATTCACAGCTTATGGCAAGCCGGAATATTGTACCTTATTTATGAAACCCATATCCTGACCCAGCATAAAATCAGCCCCGAAAATCGAAGGAGACTATCCATTTTTTTTCTTTTTTCTCAACTATTCATTTCCATTCTATCATTTTTTGCCATTCATCAAAATAATAACTTACATCGCTTTTACTTTACTTTTTTTAATGGTTTTGAAAATGTCATCAGCATCCAGCATTCGGATATCATATTTCTAATCTATGTTTTCATTTTTTTACTTATTCAAACAAGATCATATTTCAGATGGAGGCTTTTTTACGCAAATTTAAGCAGAGGTTTGATTGTACCGGATGACAACTTCATGTTTTTAGCATCCAAACACAAATTGAGACTTCCTTTCCGAAATGAAGTTTCGTTTTATTTCCATGAAAAAATCGGATCAGCATTGACAATCGGTTTTTGGAAACCTATCATTGTCTTTCCCCTTGCTTTGGTAAATACGCTTACCATCGAAGAAACTGAAGCTTTGATTTTACATGAGTTGCAACACATCAAGAATAATGACTTCATCATTCTCCGTGGAATCAGCCTGAT